>CAZMEG010000117.1:4301-8437 GCA_964565205.1 uncultured Cytophagia bacterium | reverse complement strand
TGTGCGCAAAGCGCTAAGCGCCAGGCGCTCTGCGATTTTCGATTTCCAAATTTCGACCTTCTTGCTCGGAATTCTCGTCCGTTTAAATCAATTCAATTCGCATTCATCCGTGTCCCATTTCTTGGGTTTTGGGATTTGATCACTCGGGATTTTGCGGTCGGATCTGTTTCGAATTCCTGAACCTGTCAGAAACAGGTTTCGTACTTAGAATTTAGGATTCCTTGCATTTCACAAAGTTAATCACTAAATTGTAACATTAACATATAAATTCCGTCTTAAAAAACGAAAATTTCAAACCAATCCAGTAGCTAATCACTTTTTTGACGGGAGGGAAAAATGAGATTATCCAAATTTATAGTTGGAACCTTTCTTCTGATCTTTTTTTTATTATCTCAAAATTTAAGGGCTCAGGAAATTCCCGTATTGTTTGAGAAGCCTTTGAGTCCCAGAATTGCCAATTACAATATCGATGTGGTACTACACCCGGACGAAAGAATGCTGGATGGCCAAGAGGTTCTCATCTGGCATAACAAAACACCGGACACGATTCATGAGTTGCAATTTCATCTTTATTTGAATGCCTTTCGTAACAGTGAATCCACCTTTATGCGTGAATCGGGTGGTGTCAGCCGCAGAAATCGCATTAGCAAAGATGGTTGGGGCTTTATTGAGGTGGAAAAAATCCTGCTGGATTATGGAAAAGAAGTAGCGAAAAAAGTAGAAAATCTGCCTGCCGCCGAGGCTTTGACCAGAATGACCGGCTCAATAGATTTAACCGATCAAATGGAATTTATCCATCCGGATGACGACAACGAGCAGGATAAGACGGTTTTTCGACTGCCGCTGCCCAGACCCTTGCCACCGGGAGGAACGGTGGTATTAAAAATTGACTTCGAGGCCAAACTGCCCAAGCCACCCTTTGCCCGTACCGGTGCCTATAAAGAATATTTCTTTGTAGGACAGTGGTTTCCCAAAATAGGTGTTTACATTGACGGTCGGTGGAATTGCCACCAGTTTCATGCCAATTCTGAGTTTTTTGCTGATTTTGGTGTATACAATGTGCGCATCACCGTGCCAGAAGAAAATATTGTGGGAGCCACAGGGATTGAAGTGGAGGTGAAAAAAAATGGAGACGGCACCGCTACTCACTTTTACCATGCCGAAGATGTGCATGATTTTGCCTGGACCACCAGCCCGGAATTTGTGGAATTTAAAGACAAAACCCAGGATGTGGAAATTCGCTTGCTTCTGCAACCGGATCATGTGGGGCAAGCCCGGCGTCATCTGGCCGCAGCCAAAACGGCCATCGAACATTTTCAAAACTGGTACGGAGATTATCCTTTTCCTAATTTAACCGTGGTGGATCCAAGACGCAAAGCTAAAGGATCCGGTGGCATGGAGTATCCAACCCTCATCACCGCCGGTACCAGTTATGGGTTACCGAAGGGCATTCGTGCGGTCGAGATGGTCATTGTTCATGAATTTGGCCATAACTACTGGTATCATCTGCTGGCCTCCAACGAATTTGAGGAAAGCTGGATGGATGAAGGCATCAATACCTACACCGAGATTCAAATCATGAACGATGCCTACGGACCGGTGGGTGATGCGGTAGATTTCATGGGGATAAAAATTAATGATCGCCACGTACATCGCGCAAGCTATATTTTTTCACCCGATTTAGACCCCATGGTTCGCAAAGCGTGGGAATATTATTCCGGGGGTAGTTATGGTGTGAACTCCTATTCCAAGCCGGGCATTGTGCTTACCACCCTGCAAAATTATCTGGGCAAAGAGACCATGCAGAAAATCATGCGCACCTATGTGGAACGCTGGCGATTCAAACATCCTAAAACTCAGGATTTCATCGATGTGGTTAATGAGGTCGCCGGACAGAATTTGAGCTGGTTTTTCGATCAGGCCTTTTTTTCCAATGCTATTTTAGATTACAGCGTGGACCGAATCTTCACTTGGAAAATTAAAAAACCCCGAGGCTTTGATTTCACTTTGCAGGTGGAGAAAAAAGATACGATTTCTACCAATGCCGAAAGGGCCTCCAATACCTCATTGAATTCGGAAGGACCGGACACAGCTAAAACCGGAATTCCGGATACTTCTAAATCCCAAAAAGAAACAAAAATGTATTACAGTGGAGTGAATATACGACGTCTGGGAGAATTTAAATTTCCAGTAGAAATTGAAGTGGTTTTTGCCAATGGCGACACTGTGCGTGAGAAGTGGGATGGCCAGGGCTTATGGAAAAAGTTAAGATACAAAAAACCAGCCCGATTGGTCTCCGCTACGGTAGACCCGGATAGTAAAATCCTTCTGGATGTCAACTTCACCAACAACAGTAAAACCATTAAAAAACAACGCCTTGGAATTAATAAACTTTCCGCTCGCTTTTTATTCTGGATGCAATTTCTTTTGGAACAGCCAGAGGTGCTCAACCTGTTAACCATGTTGAACAGAGTCTTTTAAATTGTGGAGGACATGCCAATGATTCTTGCAAGCATAAGAAGCGGTTTTGTCAAAACTTTCATTAATAAACGCCTTATATTTATTTTTTATCTGGCTAATTTATTATTTGGTTTGATCTTAACTTTACCCTTTCGTTTTATATTAGACAAATTCGCCGGGCACAGCCTTATGGGCGCCAAATTGGCCGGACAACTGGATATGGATTTCCTCTTTGAATTTTTTAAGCAAAATCCAAATCTCCTTTCCACCTATGAGGGACTGTTACTGATCCTACCTCTTACTTACTGGTTGGTTTCTCTTTTTCTGTCCGGGGGCGCTTTATCTGTTTTTGCAAGAGATGAAAAATATCAGGCCTCTTTATTCTGGAGCAGTGCCGGGCAATATTTCGGTCGTTTTATAAGGCTGGGATTGTGGAGCATTCCGGTGGCTGTCATCCTATTTCTTATTCCTTTTATTGCCACCGGTTTGCAACGACTCATTTTTGGCAGCGATCCCTATGAATATGTAATTTACTGGGGAGACTGGATTCGAGTGGGTTTACGCTTTTTGAGTTTGATATTATTCTTTATGGTATTTGATTATGCACGTATTTACACAGTGTTGAATGATGAACGCCGAATGAGGCGTTCACTCTGGCAAGGGTTAAAATTCGCCTTTTTAAATCTGAGTAAAACTTTTAGTCTGGCTTTTCTTTTATTGGTGGCCGGGGTTCTGGTTTTAATTTTGTACAATTTCTTAGCCGATATCTTAAAAACGCCCCAGGCTATTGTGATACTTGGTTTATTCATCGTACAGCAGCTCTACATGGCTTTCCGCATGCTCCTTAAATTGACTCTGTACGCAAGTGAGATTAATCTTTACAAATCAATAAAAGAGGCAGAACCACTGGAAGTTAGCCCAGCCGATGACGCGTTTGGATTGGAAGGTAATCTGGCGTAATACTGCGTAGTTTATTATTTCAAAAGTTTCATGTTGTTTAACCGGGAAAGTTTTATTAAATTTACAAAGAAATTTTATTTGCATTATTCATAGAATAAACTCAGACAAAAGAAAGTTGAGTTTATTATCGAGTTTCTTAATTCACAATGGAGTACTTGAGGTCTTGATTGCTGGATTTTTGGATTAATGGAGGATAAAAACATGCCAAAAGCCATATGGAAAGGTAAAGTACTCGCCGAAAGCGACCGATGTGAGATCGTCGAGGGGAATTATTATTTTCCGCCAGAAGACATCCACTGGGAGTATTTTAAAGAAAGCGATACCCATACGGAGTGTAGCTGGAAGGGTACAGCAAGCTACTATCACATTGAGGTAGAGGGTGAGATTAACAAAGATGCCGCCTGGTACTACCCCGAACCAAAAAAGGCGGCCAGGCATATAAAGAACTATGTGGCATTCTGGCACGGAGTCGAGGTGGTTTAATTTTTATCATTAAAGAAAAACTTAACCTGGGTATATAAAAACTGTTTTTTTACCACGAAGGACACGAAGTTCGCGAAGGGATTTCATAAGGATAATTTTGATATGTCTTAATGTTTAGGACTTCAACAACTTAGATGCATTTCTGGATGAGTTCTTTACACTCGTTTTTTTTGTGTTCTTCTTGAACTTCGTGGTTTATGAATTTATCAAGTTAAATAAAAATTGATCTGAAC
>CAZMEG010000117.1:3942-4291 GCA_964565205.1 uncultured Cytophagia bacterium | reverse complement strand
AAATTTATAAATAAGGAATAATTATGAAAAAAGAATTAGATCAAATTATAATTCGTAATAAAGAAATTCTTAGTGGGGTTCCGGTATTTTCAGGAACAAGAGTTCCTGTTCAAACTTTATTAGACTATATAGAAGCTGGTGATAGTATTGATGAATTTCTCGAAGATTTCCCCACCGTTAAAAAAACACAGGTATTAAAATTATTAGAAATCCTAAAAGAGGCGTTAATTGAAATCCAAAATTAAAATCTTACTTGATGAATGTGTACCCAAAAGATTAAAAAATGAATTAAAGGATTTTGATGTAAAAACTGTACCTGAAGTTGGATGGGCAGGTAAAACGAATGGAG
>CAZMEG010000117.1:2664-3932 GCA_964565205.1 uncultured Cytophagia bacterium | reverse complement strand
ATATCAACCTTTATGAAATTTGTGTTGTTGTTTTAGCAACGAAAAGAAATAGATTTAAAGATTTAGTGCCTTTAATACCTAAATTGTTAAACAGAATAAAAGACATAAAACCTGGGACATTTATAGAATTAAAATAATTCATATATTTCTCTAATATTATGAAAAATAAGAGATTAACAAACATCCTCAACCAGCGCATCATGGTGCTGGATGGGGCTATGGGTACCATGATTCAGCGCTGCCAGTTAGCTGAGGAAGACTTTAGGGGTGAGCGATTCAAGGATCATGCGGTGGCGCTAAAAGGTGACAATGACATCCTCTGTCTTACCCAGCCGCAGATAATCCAGGAAATACACCGGGCCTACTTAGAAGCCGGGGCCGATATCATTGAAACCAACACCTTTAATGCCACCGCCATTTCTCAGGCCGATTATCAAATGGAGTCCCTGGTCTATGAGATCAATTATGAAGCCGCCAGAATTGCTCGCCAGGTCGCCGAGGAATTTACCCGGAAAAATCCAGACAAACCTCGTTTTGTAGCGGGCTCCCTGGGCCCAACCAACAAAACTCTCTCCATGTCCCCTGAGGTAAACGATCCCGGCTTCCGAGCAGTCACTTTTGATGAGATGGTTGCGGCTTATACCGAACAAATTCGTGGCCTGATTGATGGAGGCGTGGACATTTTGCTGGTTGAAACCGTTTTCGATACCCTCAATGCCAAAGCCGCCATTTTTGCCATTCAGGAATTTTGCCAGAAAAGAGGGCTGGAAATTCCTGTCATGATCTCCGGCACCATCGTGGATGCCAGCGGACGCACACTTTCCGGGCAAACCCTGGAGGCCTTCTGGATTTCCATTTCACATGCCAGAAATCTACTCAGTGTGGGATTAAATTGTGCCCTCGGTTCCAAACAGATGCGACCACATATTGAGGAACTCTCCCGTTTAGCCTGGTGCTATACCAGTGTGTATCCCAACGCTGGTCTGCCCAACGAATTTGGTCAGTATGACGAAACCCCGGACTTTTTTGCCTCTCAAATTGAGGATTTTGCCAGACATGGCTTCGTTAATCTGGTGGGCGGATGCTGTGGCACCACCCCTGAACACATTCAGGCCATTGCGGAAGTTGCTGAGAAATATCCGCCACGCAAACCACCGGAAGTAAAACCTTATCTTCGCCTCAGTGGTCTGGAAGCCTTTGTTTTGCGTCCGGATACCAATTTTGTCAATATTGGCGAAAGAACCAATGTTGCCGGTTCCAGGAAATTT
>CAZMEG010000117.1:1684-2654 GCA_964565205.1 uncultured Cytophagia bacterium | reverse complement strand
GATGATTGATGTCAATATGGACGAAGGCATGCTCGACTCTGAGGAAGCCATGGTTAAATTCCTGCGCCTCATTGCCTCGGAACCGGACATCGCTCGCGTGCCCGTAATGATCGATTCATCCAAATGGTCGGTTATTGAGGCTGGTTTGAAAAACCTCCAGGGCAAAGGTGTGGTTAATTCCATCAGCCTCAAGGAAGGAGAAGAGAAGTTCAAAGAATATGCCAGAAAAATTTTACAGTATGGGGCAGCCGTAATCGTCATGGCCTTCGATGAAAAGGGACAGGCTGATACCTTTGAACGCAAAATCGAAGTATGCGAACGTGCCTATCGCATTTTAACCGAAGAAATCGGCTTCCCACCCCAGGATATTATTTTAGATCCTAATGTTTTAACTGTGGCCACCGGCATGGAAGAACATAATAATTACGCGCTGGATTTTATTCGAGCCACCCGATGGATTAAAGAAAACCTACCTCTGGCAAAGGTCAGCGGGGGAATCAGCAATATTTCGTTCTCGTTCCGTGGCAATAACCGTGTGCGCGAGGCCATGCATTCGGCTTTTCTCTATCACGCCATTAAGGCTGGCCTGGATATGGGCATTGTGAATGCCGGCCAGATTGAGGTCTATGAAGAAATACCGAAAGATCTTCTGGAACGGGTGGAGGATGTGCTGTTAAATCGCCGACCCGATGCCACGGAACGCCTGGTGGAGTTTGCTGAACAAATAAAACAAAAAGCACCGATCGAAAAACAGGAGGAAGACTGGCGGAAAGCTCCTGTGGAGGAGCGTCTTAAACATGCCCTGGTGAAAGGTATTGTAGATTACATCGAACAGGATACCGAAGAAGCGAGACAAAAATACAGCCATCCTCTTGAAGTCATCGAAGGTCCACTTATGGATGGTATGAATGTAGTGGGCGACCTGTTTGGTTCAGGCAAAATGTTTTTGCCCCAGGTAGTGAAAAGTGCC
>CAZMEG010000117.1:0-1674 GCA_964565205.1 uncultured Cytophagia bacterium | reverse complement strand
GACAAAGCCCGGCTTCAGGATACGCGTCCCCGGGGCAAGGTCTTGCTCGCCACCGTGAAAGGAGATGTCCACGACATTGGCAAAAACATCGTTGGGGTAGTGCTTGCCTGCAACAATTTTGAAGTTATTGACCTGGGCGTAATGGTTCCCTGCGAAAAAATTCTCGATACAGCGCGGGAAAAGAAAGTGGATATCATCGGTCTCAGCGGCTTGATCACCCCTTCTCTGGATGAGATGGTGCACAACGCCAGGGAAATGGAGCGCCAGGGCTTTAAGATTCCCCTGCTCATTGGCGGTGCAACCACTTCACGTATTCATACTTCGGTTAAGATAGCTCCAAATTACTCGGGTCCCACCATTCATGTCCTGGATGCTTCTCGCAGTGTCACCGTGGTCAACAGTCTCTTGGCAGAGGACTCACGGGATGAATTTATTAAACAAATTCAGTCAGAATATGAACAACTTAGAGAGGAACATGAACGTCGAACCCGGGTCAAATCATATATAAGTTTGCAGGAAGCCCGGGCGAATCGTGTGAAAATTGACTGGGAGGAAACCAAAATTCCTGAACCCAAAAAGCCAGGAATCACCCTCTTTAAAGATTATCCTCTGGAAGAAATTCGTAAATACATTGACTGGACGCCATTTTTCCATGCCTGGGAAATGCAGGGCAAATTTCCGCAAATTCTGGAAGATGAAAAATTTGGCAGTGAGGCTAAAAAACTTTTTGATGATGCCAATCAATTGCTCGATAAGATCATCACCGAAAAATGGCTGGTGGCCCATGGTGTGGTGGGCCTTTTCCCGGCCAACTCCGCAGGCGACGATATCGAAATCTATGCAGACGAACATCGAGAAAGAACAATCGCCGTATTTCATACCTTGCGCCAGCAGACCCGTAAAACCGGCAACCATCCCAATCAGGCACTGGCAGATTTTGTTGCTCCAAAGGAAAGTGGCAAACGGGACTATCTGGGAGCCTTTGCGGTCACTGCGGGTCTCGGCATTGATGAAGTGGTGAAAAGATTTGAGCAGCAGCACGACGATTACCATGCCATTTTGGTGAAGGCACTGGCCGATCGATTGGCCGAGGCTTTTGCCGAGCTTTTGCATGAAAAAGTCCGAAAAGAAATCTGGGGATATGCTCCAGACGAAAATTTAAGCAACGAGGAATTAATTAAAGAACGCTACCAGGGGATTCGTCCAGCGCCAGGCTATCCTGCCTGCCCGGATCACACTGAAAAGCGCACACTTTTTTTTTTTTTTAATGTTTAATTAAATACCGGATTCCTTCTAACAGAAAACTATGCTATGTGGCCTGCCGCCTCCGTGTGTGGCCTTTACTTCGCTCACCCCAGGGCTAAATATTTTGCTGTGGGTAAGATTGGTAAAGATCAAGTTGAAGATTATGCCCACCGAAAAGGGATGCCTGTGAATGAAATCGAACGCTGGTTACAGGCAAATCTTAATTACGAAATAACTTAACCTACAGCACAGAACTCGATGTACTATACATTAACTTACTCCTCGTAGAGGAGGCATAAATCCTGAAATGAAAGGCCTTTCAAAATTGTCATTATGAATTCCTTCGTGAACTTCGTGTCCTGCTTGTTAAATAGACCAATTTGCTGGAGTTATTATTATTAAACCTCTAATATCTCCCTAACGCAACTC
>CAZMEG010000116.1:2044-8467 GCA_964565205.1 uncultured Cytophagia bacterium | reverse complement strand
GCTTTGACGTACGCGATGCCCTGAAATACGCGCCGGGCGTGAGTTTTGTGGCCGGTCAGGTCAATATTCGTGGCACCACCGGCTACAGCCGTGGCGCCGGAAGTCGGGTGCTACTGCTCACCGATGGCGTTCCCACCATGCCCGGCGATAGCGGCGATATTAAATGGGATTTGATTCCCTATATGGTAGTTGAGCGGGTGGAAGTGGTGAAAGGGGCCGCCTCGGCGTTATATGGGTCTTCCGCCATTGGTGGGGTGCTCAATTTAATCACCAAAGAGCCTGCCAATAAACCGGAATTTACCGTTCGTCTTTCTGGAGGCATTTACGACGATCCGGCCTTCAAAGAGTGGAAATGGACCGATCGGCCCCTTGTCTCCAATCAACAGGATATTTATTTTTCCAGTAGCAGTGGTAAACTTGGTTATATTATAGCTCTGGGACGTAGAGAATCCCGCGGATATCGACAGAATGGTCAATTTTTACGTACCAACGTTTTTAATAAATTGCGTTTTCAGTTTAACCCCGCCACTCATCTGGAGTTTACAGGTGCCTTTGCCCGGGATGACCATGGCGAAGCCATCCTTTGGCTCAAATATCTCGGTCAGCCCAAAAATCCTCTGCGCGTACCCGATGAACAGGCCGGCGACACCATTCTCTCTAAAAAACTCTATCTTAACACCACATTCAGTCAACTGGCAAGTCAGAATTTTGCCTACAAACTACGCTTATCCTATTATCGTAATCGCTTCCAAAATCATTTTGTTGATAATCATGATTTCTCTAAGTCCCAGCGTTTTCGTCTGGAGTATCAAGCCGATGTACAGGTGAATGTTCGATATTCTCTTACAACCGGTTTTGAAGGTATTGCGGATGTCATAGAGGGGAATTTCTTTGGTGAACGGGAAGGCTATTCTTTTGGATCTTATTTGCAAAATGAATATAAATTCACCGACCGACTTTCTACCACGGCCGGTTTAAGATTTGATTTCCAGAAAGTGATTGGTGGACAGCGGGAATATCAATTGAGTCCCAGGCTGGGCCTTATTTACCACCTCAGTGAGGTAACCACCCTGCGTGGGTCGGTGGGGCGTGGCTTTCGGGCGCCTTCTATGGCGGAACTTTTTTCTGAAACCTCAGCATCAGGTTTTCAGGTGGTGCCCAATCCAGACCTGGATGCGGAAAGTTCCTGGTCGGCAGAGATTGGAATTAATACTTCCATAAAGAACCATATTTTGCTCAACATGGCCATTTATCAGGAACGCTATTTTGATTTCATTAATCCCAGTCTGGGGTTTCAGGGAACCACGCCCATTATTCAATTTAAGAATGTGCAGGACGCGCGAATTCGGGGTATCGAAACCAATCTTACCACCAGTTGGTTTCGTAACCACTTAACCACAGTGCTCAGCTATGTTTTTGTGGATCCAAAAGATTTGCAAACCGGACGCTTGCTCACCTATCGCCCCCGTCATCTTTTGACCCTATCTGCTCGCTACACCCCTGGCATATTTGAAATAGGCGTCGATTATCGGTATGCCAGTCGATTGAAAGCCGAACAGGTAGAGCTTTTCCCTCAGGATAAACGGGTTGCACAAAAGGTGGTGGATGCCCGTGCAGGACTTCACTGGCGCAATTATACTTTAATGTTCAATGTGGAAAATTTGCTTAATTACAACTACACCCAGATTGAAAGAAATCTGGAACCCATTCGGCAATATTCTCTTACCTTGCAAGCAGAGTTTTAATAACTTGGATTCTAAATAAATTTCACCGGAAAAGAAGATTTTTAGGCTTAGTTAGGAGTGAGTTATATAGTTTCCTTCATGATAAATAGGTTTAAATTGTTTGCAAAAAATCCAGAGCTTGTAATATTACCTCCTGAGTCAGATCCTCCTTTACCTGGACCTCACCAATTTGTACCGGTAGAACCATGCGAATTTTCCCGGCCAGAGCTTTTTTATCGCTATACATGAACCGGATTATATCGGTAGAATCTAAAATTTTCACGGGTAATTTTAAATTTAATTTTTTGAAAAGCCTGGCGAAGCGCTGAAATTGTGAGTCGCTGAATAGATTTAAAGAGACGGCGATCTTGCATTCTGTTAGCATTCCAAATAAGACCGCCTCCCCGTGGTTGATTTTCC
This sequence comes from uncultured Cytophagia bacterium, assembly GCA_964565205.1. Classification (GTDB taxonomy): domain Bacteria; phylum Zhuqueibacterota; class Zhuqueibacteria; order Oceanimicrobiales; family CAZMEG01; genus CAZMEG01. The sequence goes on along the minus strand of CAZMEG010000116.1, from coordinate 6,323 downwards.
GGTAGCCCAGGGCGGTTTCCAGGGCATGGCCTACCGTATGGCCAAAATTTAAAATCATCCGCAAACCGGTTTCCCGTTCATCCTGACTCACCACCTCAGCCTTGATCTCACAACATTGTTTAACGATTTCTGCCAGAAGTCTTGCATCAAGCTTTAGAATTTCCTCCAGATGAGATTCTATTTTTGAAAATAGATTGGCATCGCGAATCATTCCATACTTGATAATTTCTGCCAGACCACATAAAATCTCCCGTCTGGGCAATGTTTGTAAAACTTCCAGGTCTATCCAGACTAATCGGGGCTGATAAAAAGTGCCGATCATATTTTTTCCAAGCGGATGATTTACTCCGGTCTTGCCACCCACACTGGAATCCACCTGAGCTAACAGGGTGGTGGGCACCTGAATATAAGGAATGCCTCGTTTAAAAATAGAGGCCGTAAATCCAGCAATATCGCCAATCACCCCGCCTCCAAAGGCCACTATAGTGGTTTTACGGTCACATTGAGTTTCCAGCATTTTACCCACGATTTTCTCCACGGTGGCAAGAGTTTTTTGCTTTTCACCAGGAGGAATTTCGATGACTTCAAAGATTATTTGGTGTTCGCTCAGGCTCTTTTCAAGAATTGCTCCATATAATTCCCGTACCCGGCTGTCGGTTATGACCACTGCTTTACCCGATAAGCCATAAAGCTGTAAAATTTCACCCAACTGGGGAAGATTACCGGAATCGATGAAAATAGGGTAGCTCCGATCGCCTAATTCTACTTTAAGGTTCAGCATGATTGTTTAATGGTGCATGGTTAGTAGCTTGCTGTTAGTTGTCTCCCATATTTAGCAAAACCTTTAAAACGCCAGGCTCGCTGGCTCGTTGCAAGGCCTGGAGTCCCTCAGCCAGTGGAAAGATATCATCCACCAGGCTTTCCACCTCCACCAGACCCTCATCCAGAGCACGAAGGGCGGCTGGAAAGGGGCCACATCGTGACCCAATTACCGTAATTTCATCGATCACCAGAGGGGCTGCGTTAAATTCAAGTTTGCCGTGGTAGGTGCTTTTTAAGACCAGCGTACCCCTGGGTCGAATGTTCTGCATGGCGGTTTGAAATCCTGAAGCAGAACCGGAGGCTTCCACCACCACATCAAATTGTTGCCCGGAAAGCTCGGATAAGTGAACGGTTTCAACACCCTGGTTTTCTGCCAGTCGCATTTTCCTCTGGTGTTTGCCAATTAAAATTACATGGGCCCCGGGTAGTTTCAAAACCTGGCAAATTAATAATCCAAGTTTGCCATCCCCGATAACCGCCACCTCATGGTTGGGCTCAATATGAACCTGTTCCAGAATTTCAAAAGCCGCAGCCAGGGGTTCCACAAAAACAGCCTGCACGTCAGATATTGAATCCGGTACCAGATGTAAATTATCAACGGGTAAGGTGATATATTCGGCAAAGGTACCGTTTTTTTTGAGGATGCCTAAAACTGAACGATAAGGACAATGGCGACTCAACCCTTTGCAGCAATAGTCGCACTTACCGCATCCGAGATTGATTTCTCCACAAACTCTTTTGCCAATCCAAAATTCTCCAGGGGCTTCTACAACCTCACCAACAAACTCATGGCCGAGAACTCCCTGAAAACCCATATACCCTTTAATGAGTTCCAGGTCGGTATTACAAATGCCCGCCAGACGTATTTTTATCAGCGCTTCACTCGCTTTGGGTCTGGGACACGCTATTTCTTTTAATTCAGGTTTTTTTGAAAGATACAGGGCTTTCATTTTTAACCTTACAATTCTTAAAATTCATAAAACTCATACACCATGGTGTTACAACATCTGTTTTTGGATTGGTGAATAATCCAGGTTGCCATGTTCATCTAATAATTTGGTTCGTATTAAAGGTCGAGGGTACGGGCTGTTTCTGTAATAATTTTTCAGCAAAAAATAAAACAGCATAGTCGAGCCAGAGATGATTTCCTAATGGGGTTTTTCGAGCTGCCACATAGCCCATATGACCGCCGCCATGGGTTAAATGCAATTTCAGGGATTGGCTGGCAGGTAAATCATAATACACCTGAACCGGAATAAATGGATCGTCATCGCTCATCAGTAACCAGGCAGGAATAGTAATATTTTGTAAAAATTGATTGGCGCTGCATTTTTTGTAATAGTCATCAGCATCAGCATAGCCACTAAGAGGTGCGGTGCAAAGGTCATCAAATTTACGCAGACTTAACAGGCGCGGAAATTTAATTCGAGGGAAATCGGGGAAATCTCGTTGTCGTTGTTGAATAGTATCTTTCAACATGCGAACAAACCGATGATTATAAATCCAGTTGCGCTTCTGGCAAATGGAATCTGCACAGGCAGCCAAATCAATGGGAGCATTGACCGAGATAGCGCCGCGTAAATTGGATGGTATCGGATGTCGATCTTCTCCCAGCAATTTTAGCAACATATTCCCGCTTAACGAAAATCCCACCGCTATGATTGGTAAATCTGAATAAAGGTCCCAGATCTTGACCAAAGTTTGACTGACATCTTCGCTACGACCTGCATTATAAATCTGGCGCGCCAGACCACGACCTTCTCCACATCCACGATGATTAAGCCGAAAGACTAACCAGCCGTGACTTTTAAAAATGGCTGCACATCGAAGCATGTAGGGAGAAGAGGCCTCCCCCCCAAGTCCATGCATGAGCAAAACAGCTCCTTTGGGAGTACGGGAATCGGGTCGATTTTCACAGAGGATTAAAGCATCTCCATCGGGCAGGAAGATTTTATGATAAAAGGTTGGCCCCACCCGCTTGTTGGCTGGAAAATAATAGCCCACAATAGTCTGCATATGGGGACCCCTCACCAGGCGGTGAGGTTGAAAAGGTGTTATCTCGTTTATCATGGTATCTAATTTAAAAAAAATCTTCTGGGAATCAAGGAAACTAAATTTTTAACAACGTTTCTGACAATTTTTTAAGATAATCTTAAGTTGACTAATACCTCATTCCTTTTAAATTAAAAACGTTTGGATTTCGAGGTAAAAAATGCGCATTTTAGTGGTCGAAGACGAACCCAAAGTCGCCAGAGCCTTGCAGGAAGGTCTGGAACGAGAGCACTACCAAGTCACCCTGGCAAGCACAGGGGAAGAGGGCTTCTACCTGATCAACGCCGAGTCGTTTGATCTGGTGATTCTTGATCTCATGTTGCCCGGTCGTGATGGAATCGAAATCTTAAACACAATGCGCCGAAAAGGGCTGCAAACCCCGGTGCTCATTCTTACAGCCAGAGACGCGGTGGAAGATCGAGTTCTGGGGCTGGACAGTGGCGCTGATGATTATCTGGTGAAACCCTTTGCCTTCCCGGAGCTCCTGGCACGTATCCGCGCCCTTCTCCGTCGAGGGCGTCCGGATCAGGTCCTGAAGCTCAAAATCGCCGACCTGGAAATGGACCTGGTGACCCGGAAGGTAAGTCGCGAGGGAAAGATCCTTGAACTCACGGCAAAAGAATTTCAGTTGCTGGAGTACCTTTTGCGTCACCAGGGACACGTGGTCTCCCGGGAGATGCTGGCACGTGAGGTCTGGCATGAAACTGCCCGGGCCACCCCCCTCGATAATGTGATCGATGTGCATATCGCCCGGTTGCGCCGCAAAGTGGATGATCCATTTGCTAAGAAGCTCATTCACACGATTCGCGGCGTCGGCTTTATCCTCAAAGAGGAAACCCCGTAATGCTTTGGCGCCCTCGACATGTCCGCACTCGATTGACCCTGTGGTATGTTGCCATCCTGGCCGGGGTTCTGCTGCTTTATGCCGGTGCCTCCTCGCTTTTCCTCTATTTTAATCTTCGCAACGAAATTGATCAGAATCTTTACCAGGATTTTGAGACAGTGGAAAACCTGATTGAACTGACTCCCGACAGTACCATTACCCTGCGAGAACATTACCATGACGAAGAAGAGGATTTGGGCACAGAAGCGGAGCGCATGCTGGAAGTGTGGTCAACAAATGGATCGCTTTTGTACCATAGCGGGAGAAAGCGAGACTTTTCACTGGGCCCGCCGCCTACGGTTGAAGAAGGCCGAACCGGCATGAATCCGCGCTCTGTTCGACTCGCCGATGGCACCCGAGTGCGCCTGTTAACAGGACTCTACAATATCGAAGGGAAATGGATGATCCTGCGGCTGGCACATAGCGAGGAAAGGCTCTGGCATGAGTTGCGAGAATTCATCGGGGTCCTGGCGCTGGGGCTACCGCTGACTTTGCTCTTGACCGCGCTGGCAGGGTATGGTA
>CAZMEG010000116.1:0-2034 GCA_964565205.1 uncultured Cytophagia bacterium | reverse complement strand
CCCGACAGGCGCAGGAGATCAGTGCCGAACGGCTGAGTGAACGGCTGCCGGTGGAAAATCCCGCAGATGAGCTGGGCCACCTGGCCCAGGTTTTCAATGCCATGCTGGATCGCATTGAAGAGTCGTTTAAGCAACTCCGGCGGTTTACCGCCGATGCTTCCCATGAGCTGCGCACGCCGTTAACTGCATTGCGCAGCGTGGGGGAAGTGGGTTTGCAAAATACCAAAAATGCTTCCCAGTACCGCGAGATTATCGGCAGTATGCTGGAGGAAGTGGATCGCATGACCCATCTGGTGGATAGCCTGCTGCTGCTCACCCGGGCCGACAGCGGTCAAATGCCTTTGCAAAGGGAAAAGCTGGATCTGCTGGATGTAGCCAGGGAATCGGCGGAGCTGCTGGAGGTGCTGGCGCAGGAAAAAGATCAGCATCTGGAAGTGCGGGGCGAGCCCAATATGGTGGTTTCCGCGGACCGCACCCTCCTTCGGCAGGCGGTGGTGAATCTAATTGACAACGCCATCAAGTATTCGCCAAAAGGGGGCAGAATTCTGGTGCGGGTAGGAGAAAAGCATTCCGGTGAGGCTTTCATCGAAGTGGTCGATCAGGGGCCGGGGATTCCGGAGGAGCATCAACAGAAGGTGTTTGAACGATTTTACCGGGTCGACAAAGCCCGCAGCCGACAATTGGGTGGGGCAGGTCTCGGTCTGGCGATTGTGCGTTGGGCGGTGGAAGCCCATGGGGGCAGGGTAGAGCTGGAAAGCAAAACGGGAGATGGCAGTGTGTTTCGGATTGTGTTGCCAAATTAGCGGAGCTTACGGAAGACCAAAAGAACATCGGATTAGTGGAAAGTATCGGATTAGCTTTGATTGGTCATCCAATATTTCTGCCAATTCGATGTTCTAATTTTCAATCAATAATTTAAGAGGGAGATATACCATGAGAAGAATATTGATTATTTTGGCCTGTCTTTTGACATCGTATGCGTGTTCAAAATCACAACAAAACGCTTCCCAGAAAGAGCCCACAAATGTAAAACTACCCAAAGAAACGATTGTTCGCACGGATACCCTGATCACCTTTGAGAATGTGGAAGTCGGGAAAATGCCCGCTGACTGGTCGAATCAGTATACCGGCAGGGGTAAACTGGGCCGGTGGGAAGTCCGGTTGGACGGCGACAACAAGGTGCTGGCTCAGGTCTCCAAAGAGAACTTTGGCTATCATTTTAACCTGGCCGTCTGGGAAAAATCCAGCTATCAGGACCTGGAATTAACGGTGAAATTTAAGGGCGTGGAAGGCAAAGAAGACCGTGGCGGAGGCCCTGTCTGGCGTTATCAGAACGCTGACAATTATTACATTGCCCGTGCCAATCCGCTGGAGAACAATTTTCGAGTGTACAAAGTGGTCGATGGCAATCGGCGGCAGTTGGCCAGCGCCAGATTGAGAGTCACCTCCGGGGAATGGCATACGATTCGAATCCTTATGCAGGGAAACCATATTGAATGCTATTATGATGGTAAGAAATACCTGGATGTTAAAGATGACACCTTTAAGCAGAGTGGCAAAATCGGCCTGTGGACCAAAGCCGATGCGGTAACCTATTTCGACGATTTGAAAGTCGTGACATTAAAGTGATCGGGACATGCAAAATATGCGAAATAAGTCACAGCTTCTGGTTTTGGTTCTTTTTTCTGTTTTATGTGGGCCCGCTTTGTTGGCGCAGCATAGCAAACCGGATACCATTAGAGCCAGCCGCATCCATTCTGCCATTCACCTTGACGGTAGACTGAATGAACCGGAATGGCAGGCGACGCAGCACATCCGCAATTTCACCCAGCGCGAGCTGAACGAAGGGGAGCCGGCTACTGAACAAACCGAGGTGGCCATTCTCTATGACGACCAGAACCTGTATATCGGCATCTGGTGTTATGATCGGGAGCCGGACAAACTGGTAGCACAAAAAATGAAGCGGGATTTTAATTTTGATTCGGAAGACAATTTCGAAATCATTATCGACACCTACCATGATCGGCGCAACGG
>CAZMEG010000115.1:0-8575 GCA_964565205.1 uncultured Cytophagia bacterium | reverse complement strand
TCCTCAGGCGTTTAAAAATATCATCAGGGGTTAATTCACCCAGAGCGATAGCACGCACGACGATAATAGCCGCTTGATTGCCAGAATTACCACCCATGGCCATCATCAATGGAATGAACAGAGCCGCCATGAAAATCTGATTCAGAGAAGCCTCAAAGTGGTGCAAAACAAGTGCTGAAATTAATTCGCCAACAAAGGCCACAAGAAGCCAGGGCAGCCGAACCATGGAAATCTTAAACGCTGAGGTTTCGCGGATTTCTTCCTCATCGGCCAGACCGGCCATTTTCTGGATGTCCTCCGAAGCCTCCTCTTCCATGACATCCACAACATCATCGATGGTGATGCGCCCCAGGAGCCTGCCTTCCTCATCTACCACCGGTACTGCCACCAGATTATACCTGCGAAAGATATTTGCCACTTCTTCCTGATCCATGGTGGTTGGGACACTGATCACATCCTCATCCATGATATTTTTTACCCTGGTATTCGGTCGGGCCAGAATTAAACGTTTGAGGGGTAACACCCCCACTAATCTGTCATTTTCATCCACCACATATACATTGTAAACTTCCTCTACCTCCTCGGCTTTTTTTCGTATTTCCTTGATAGCCTCGTCTACGGTCACATTTTCTCGCACCGCCACGAACTCCATCTGCATGATGCCGCCGGCGGTGTCCTCCTCATGACGAAGCAACTGTTTGACTTCTTCAGAATCCTGTTTGTCAATGGAAGCCAGTACCTTTTCGGCCACATCTTCAGATAACTCCGACACAAAATCGGTAGCATCATCGGAATCCATTTCATCTACGATTTCAGATATACGCTCATGTTTTAATTCGGATACCAGCTTTTCGCGGGAGTAATCATCTAATTCCATGATCACTTCCGAGGCCGTATCGGCGTCTAACAGGCTAAATACATAGCGCTGTTCTTTTTCAGGCAGGTTACGTATGATGTCGGCGATATCAGCCGGATGGGTGCTCATGAGAATATTAAGAATCTTGCCTCGATCTTTAACCGAGGCAAGGAAAGCTATGTCGTCGACAATCTGGTCTAAATCCTTTTCATCCAGTCGCATGGTCTTTGTAAAAACTTGCATTATTTAACCATTTTGAATTATTTTCCCACCTGGGATAACTTTGCTGATTAAATTACTTAGCTGAACCCATTGTTCAGGAGACAATTCTTCCGGTCTCCGGTTCAGGTCAAAATCAATTTTCTTCAGGTATTGAGCCACGGGCTTTATTTTTCGCAATGAACTTTTGAGCATTTTACGACGCATTTGAAAAGCTCTGTGAACGACCAGATCAAAAATTTGCTGATTTTCGATTCTAAATTTCGGTTCCTGGTAAAATTTCCAGCGCACCACCGAAGAATCCACCTCCGGTTCTGGCTTAAAAACATGTCGAGATACATGAAACAATATTCTGGGTTCGGCAAATAACTGGCAATACACCGACAAAATCCCATAATCCTTGTTACCGGGTGATGCCACGACTCTAACGGCCACTTCTTTTTGAATCATTAGCGTCATATCGATAAATAGATCTCGATGTTCAAGAACTTTAAAAATCACAGGACTGGTAATATTATAGGGGATATTGCCCAAAATCCTTGCATGCTTAACCCCCCGCAAAAGTTCCCTCAAGTTTAGCCTTAAAAAATCTCCTGCAATTAACGAAAAATTTTTGTTTTCTGCAAATGTTTCTTTTAAAAAAGAAACTAATCGGGAGTCAATTTCAACGGCTATGAGGTGTTTAACTTTAGGTAAGAGATGTCTGGTTAAAATACCAGAACCGGGACCAATTTCAACAAAAGTTTCTCCCGGTTGGGGGTTCACCAGCCGAACAATTTTACGGGCAATATTTTCGTCGACTAAAAAGTTTTGTCCCAGGCTTTTTTTAGGATGAAAATTCTTCCCTTCAGGCCACAATTTCATTACTCAAACCGAATAATCGGATGGCGTTTCTGGTTGTTGCCTGGGCCAGTTGTAATAATTCCAGTCCCTTGATTTCGGCTAATTTTTCTGCGATAAAAACTAAATGAGCCGGTTCATTGCGGCGCCCGCGCTTTGGTTGTGGTGAAAGAAAAGGGCTGTCGGTTTCCAGCAGGAGTCTTTCTATGGGAATGAATCTGGCAACCTCTGGTAAATCCGATTTTTTAAAAGTTAAATTTCCGGTAAAAGAAATAAAAAATCCCAAATCCAGCACCTGCTGCGCCCATTCCCTGTTGTTTGAGAAACAATGAAAGACCCCTTGTAAGCCTTCAGTTCCTTCGCTTTTTAAAATTTTGAGGATATCTTCAAGAGCTTCACGATTGTGAATGATGATGGGTAAACCGATCTCTCTGGCAAGTCGGATTTGCTGTCGAAAAGCCTCCTGTTGAATTTCTACCGGTGCCCAATCGCGGTAATAATCCAGACCAATTTCACCGATGGCCACTACTTTAGGGTGCTGGCTAAGTTTTTTTAGTTGTTCAATAGTAGAATCTTCAAATTTTGTAGAATCATTTGGGTGGATACCAACGGCAGCAAAAACATCCGGATACGTTTCGGCAAGTTCGATGCATTTTCTACTGGTGTCTAAATCGATTCCCACGGTGATTATGGCCTGCAGACCGGCCTGCCGAGCCCTCTCGATTACCTGATCAATATCTTTTTCAAACTGTCCGAAATAAAGGTGGGTATGAGTGTCTATCAGTGAATATTTTTCCTGGTTCATTTGGTTAAGCGGGATTGTTACAGTTTCCGTGTGTTAAAATTAACTAATCTTTGAACCAGGCGGAATATCCTTATCCACGGTTACCAGACTCAAATTTCCATCATCATCTTCCGCGGCTAAAAGCATACCCTGCGATTCCAGACCGCGAATTTTTGCCGGTTGCAAATTGGCTACCACGATAATGTTTTTACCGGTCAGACTTTCCGGAGTATAAAATTGGGCAATTCCGGCCACAATCTGTCTTTGTTCGCCTCCCAGATCAATTTCCAGTCGTAAAAGCTTATCGGCTTTTTCCACTTTTTCCGCTTTTAAAATTTTTGCTACACGCATTTCAATCTTTTTGAAGTCCTGAATAGTAATTACTTGATTTTTTTCTGCTTCCACTTTTTTCTCCTTTACATGATTACCAATGATTCCGGACGGAGCAATTTTCTCCAATTTTTCGATTTCTTCTTCAATCACTTTATCATCAATTTTATTAAACAAAATTTCCGGTTTATTTAAAACATGACCTTCCGGTACAGGTTTGACTGGATCTTCAAACCAGTTTTGTGCATGGACATTGCCCTCGAGATTTAAAAGCTGCCAGAGCTTCTCGGCTGAAAATGGCATAAATGGTTCCATGAAAATGGCCAGGGCTTTCGAGATTTGAAGGCATATATTGAGTGTAGTTTCACATTTTGTACGATTATCTTTTACGGTTCGCCAGGGCTCCTGATCATTAAAATATTTGTTGGCATCGCGAGCCACATCCATGAATTCTTTCAGGGCATTGCGCACTTCAAACTTATCCAGATAGGCGCCGATTTTTTTAGGGGCTTCAGAAATGCGCAGGAGCAACCAGCGATCAAGATCATCCAGTTCGTTTTGAGGAGGTACCCGGTTGTCAAAATGTTTGGTCACGAAGGTGAGGGATCGATTGACAAAATTGCCAAGTATTCCCACCAGTTCACTATTATTTCGTGTCTGGTAATCTTTCCAGGAGAAATCGGAATCTTTGGTTTCTGGAGAAATAGCTGCCAGACAGTAGCGTAAAGGATCGGGCGGAAATTTTTCCAGATATTCATGCAGCCAGATGGCATAATTTCGACTGGTAGAAATCTTTTGACCTTCGATGTTTAAATATTCATTGGCCGGCACATTGTCAGGCAAAACATATCCGCCCCTGGCCATCAAAATGGCTGGAAACATGATGGCATGAAAAACGATGTTATCTTTACCAATGAAATGAATCAGCCGACAGTTTTCATCCTGCCAGTAATCTTTCCATCGATCCGGATTACCCGTTTTTTGTGCCCATTCTTTGGTGGAGGAAATATAGCCAAGTACCGCTTCAAACCAGACATAGATTACCTTGCCTTTGGCTTCTTTCAGTGGAACCGGTACCCCCCAGTGTAGGTCTCGAGTGACAGCCCGATCCGTCAATCCTTCTTTAAACCACCCGTAACAGTAGTTTTTTACATTCTCCTTCCATTCGGGATGACCATCAATGTATTCTTTTAATTGATTTTGAAAAGCCCCCAGCGGAAAGTACCAGTGATAGGTGTCACGCACCACGGGCGTTTCTCCGGTAATTTTACTCCGCGGGTTAATCAAATCGATCTGGTTTAAATAGGTGCCACAATTTTCACACTGATCCCCGCGCGCTTCAGGGTATTTACAGATCGGACAGGTTCCTTCCACATAGCGGTCGGGTAAAAACATGCCGGCTTTTTCATCGTAAAATTGCTTGTCCTTTTTCTTTTTTAAAATACCCTTGTTATAAAGATCCAGGAAGAACTCTTGTGCCGTCTGGTGATGTATGGGTAATGAGGTGCGTGAGTAGTTGTCAAAGCTCATGCCAAAGCGTTCAAAGCTCTCTTTATTCATGAAATGGTAGCGATCGATGATCTCCTGGGGAGAAACGCCTTCCTGCTCAGCCCGAATGGTTATGGGTACCCCATGTTCATCGGAACCACAGATGTAAACCACATCACTGCCTTTGAGCCTCTGGTAACGCACATAAATGTCTGCTGGTAAATAGGCTCCGGCTAAATGCCCCAGATGTAATGGACCGTTAGCGTAAGGCAAAGCACTGGTCACCAGAATTTTTTCTTTTTTGGCCAAATTTCCTCCTGCTTTAATTTACCTTACATTATTCATAAAATTTATCGAAAAGATGCTGGACATCCATAACTCCAACACCACTTAGACTTTAAATTATTCAGTTTACATATTCCTGCTGCTCTAAATTAGTATGGCAATCATGATCGCAATTATAAAGTTTATCCTTCAAATAATTTATGGAATGTTTTTCAACATGATCATCTTTAAATTTCAGTACTACTTCCTCTTTAAAAACATCAATATGCTCTACCTGGGCTTCGCCTTTCTCGGTGATTACAATTTGAGCAAGCTGTGGGAATTTTTTAATGGCTTCATTATACAGGTCCCGTTCAAAAATTAAGCAACATTTGAGTCGACCACAGAGTCCCGCCAGTTGTGCAGCACTCAAAGGTAGCGATTGGTCCTTGGCAGATTGAATAGGAATGGGTTTGAAATCTCTTAACCAGCTTGAACAGCAAAGTGGCCGACCACAAATTCCGTAGCCTCCTAAACGGCACGAGGCATCACGTACCCCAATCTGGCGAAGTTCGATACGAGTTTTGTAAATACGGGCTAAGTCTTTTACCAGTTCTCGAAAATCTACTCGATTTTCAGAAGTAAAATAAAAGGTGATTCTATTTTTATCCAGTTGAAATTCACAGTCAATCAAATTCATGTTTAACCTGTGCTTTTTAACTTTTTCCTTGCAGACTTCCAGAGCTTTTTTTTCTTCAGCTTTGTTGGCGTAATATTTGGCCAGATCATTCTTACTCGGTTTCCTCAGGATGGTTTTAATCTCGCCAAGATTTTTGGGGTCTCCTAATTTGGCTCCAATCAGGTTCACTTTGCCCATGTCTTCGCCTTTTTCGGCTTCCACCACAGCAAGTTCTCCTAATTGAAGGGAAAGCTTCTTCGGATTTTTAAACAACTGACGCCGTTGGCCTTTAAATTTTATCTCTATTAGCTCACAGGGTTCCATGGCTATCTCCTCAAATGTTTTTTTAATTTATTTAAAAGTACAATTAAAATCAAATATAGCTGAACATTTCGATCCATCAGGACCAAAGAATTTTCAATTTCGATGATGGCATTGTACAGGTCGGCATTTGGGAATTTTTGAACAAATTTTTGTAGAACTTCTATCTGGTCGTAATTTACCAGACGTTCCGGTTCCTGCTCTCCGGTTTCTGAATAAATTAAGGCATCCCGAAACCAGAAAAGAACCATGGTCAGAAGGTCCTTTACTTTTTTGGCATCTCCCTGAATTTTATGAAGTAAATCTTCCACAAAAATTAATTGATTATATTCATGTTGCACACACTGGCGAAAAAAATCCAGAGCCAGGGTACGCAAAAATTGGAGATCTTCATCAAGAAGCTCCAGAGCTTTACGATAGCTTCCACTCGCTAATCGGGCCAGCAAACGTGCCTGGTTCGCGTCTATATGATTTTTTGCAATCAAGGCCTGTTCGATTTCTTCTACCGAAAGAGGGTCAAATTTAACCAGTTGACAGCGTGATATAATGGTTGGAAATAATAAATTCGGTTTTGAAGAAGTTAGAATTAAAAATGTTCGGTCTGGTGGTTCTTCCAGTATTTTGAGAAGAGCATTGGCTGCTTCTTGTGTCATGCGTTCCACATCTACAAGAATGAAAATACGGCCTTTACCCTCCGTAGATTTATAAGCCGTCGCCTGTTTAATCTGACGGATGCGTTCAATGGTGATAGATGGATTCGCCCATAATTCCAGCCGCTGATAAGGATCCTCCACTATGCTTTGTAATATTTTTTGCAAATCACTTTCTTTAGCTTTGGCCGGCGCTGGAAAAAGAAAATGCAGGTCGGGATGGGACAGCTTTTGAATACGAAGGCATTCAGAACAAACCTGGCAGGGTCGATTTTCACTATGGCTACAAAATAAAGCTTTTGAGAACTCTAAAGCCATGGCTTCTTTGCCCACCCCGCGTTCACCGATTAAAAGGTAAGCATGGGAAATCCGGCCATTTTCTAAAGCCTTCTGGAAAAAGCTCTTAACCCGGTGCTGTCCAATTACTCTGTCAAAAGCCATTTTTTACCTCATGAGCCATTCTTCAGGATTTAGTTTTTTGGTTCCCTTCCAGATTTCAAAATGTAACATGGGCCCTTCCAGGGAACCCGATTCCCCCACCGTACCAATTATCTGCCCACCACTAACCTCGTCGAGCAGATCAACCAGAATTTCTTGAAGATGCGTATAAACCGAGTAATAACCACCATAATGACTGATGATGATAATGCTGCCTCTTCCACGTTGCCAGGTAATAGCTGTGACGCGTCCATCAGCTACGGCCTGCACCGGAGTACCCAGGGGGGCCTGTATGTCGATGCCCAGATTTTCAGTAACGGTTTTCAATTCAGGATGGACATATTTACCGAAATGTCCGATGATTTTACCCTCTGTAGGCCATGGCATGTGTCCTTTTAAATCGTGAAATAATATGCCAGGTTTTGCCACCGGCGTTGGTACCGGTTCTCTTTCCAGATCAAAGATGATACGTCGAATTTCAGCCGCAGCCTTTTGCCGTTCGATAAGCTGCTGCCTTATAATTTCTTTATCTTTTCTAACCGAAGCAAGCAGTTTCTGACGTTCTTGTTTTTTGGCTTTTAATTTTTTCTCTTCCGCTAACTTTTCTTTTAGAAGCTGTCGTTGTTCCTCCAGTTCAACAGCCAGTAAATCTTTGTCACGAATAATTTGTTCCTGCTTTTCTTTAATTTTTAAATAATTTCGATAATCGTGCTGAGAAAGTCTTTTCTGGTATTCGATCCATAAAAGTCCCTGATTAATAGATTTCGCAGAAAATAATAATTCCAGATCTTTAATACGACCATATTTATAAAAATAAACAATACGCTTAGCAAAAAGTTTTTTCAAACGTTCCAGTTCTTGCCGGGTTTCTTTAAGGTGATTCTGTAAAACAGCAATTTGTCGCCTTTTCTTTTCTGCTTCCTTCTTTAATTTTTGAATTATATGTTGAGTCAAATCAATATCCAGGTCTAAAGATTGAATATGGTGAAGTAAGGTACTTTCCTTTCTCTCTTTGGCACTTAATTCATCTTCATAGGCTCGAATCTCATTCCTAATTTTCCTTAATTGTTGCTGATAGCTTTGCACATCCCGATTTTGTCCATTTGCGACTACCCAAAAGCTAATAATAACAGAGAAGGTGGTTATCTTTAAGAGTTTATAAAACATAAATTAAGATAAAGGAAAATATTTAGAAAATCAATAAAAAACCGGTAGAGTTGCAATTAACTATGAAATTCGGAAGAAGTTATCTTTGGACCGATGGGATAGTAGAAAAATAAAAAATTTTAGGAAAGTTGAGTAAATATAAACAACACTGGAGATCCGGCCGAAATCCCTTTTGAAGTATGTCGTTCCCTGACTTTTAAAATCGGTCTCTGGAACCGATTTTGACCGGACCTCCAGCTTCTCAGTCAGAAGATCATTGAAATACAGGCGAAAGTTTGATCGTCTTTTTGAAGTTTTTATACAGAATGGTCACAGGCTGATCGAGGTTAAAGGTTTCAGGCAGGAGAATTACCCCCTGTAAAATGGTGCCATCCTGTAAAGGGCCACGAAATTCAGCATTCTTTCCGATAGGGATAATGTCGTTACTATTATTTGAAGGGTCAGGATGCCAGCGATACTCATTTTGTTCAAAAATTAATAAAGATGGATCAAAATATGACTCATTAAATGGTAAGGTCGAAACTGAAAAAATGATGGGT
>CAZMEG010000114.1:0-8577 GCA_964565205.1 uncultured Cytophagia bacterium | reverse complement strand
TTTAAAAGCCTTACAATCAACCGCAAGTGCATCAAGTGATTCATTACAACGATACTCTGCAAAACAGGCTGTTCGGTGTTTGTACAAACTGAAACAATTTCGTTTGGCTGATCAGGAAGCAAAGAAATTTTTAAAAAAATACAAAGATACCCGAGATGAAAAGGGACAATTTTTATTAGACAAAGCCCGGGCCTATCTGGAAGAGAAAAATTTTATTCTGGCGGAAAAATTTTTTAAAAAGTTAAAAGACGACTTCAAAAGAACCGAATTCGGTGCTCAGGGCGAATTTGGACTTGGGCAGGTTTATTTAATAACCAATCATACCGAAGATGCATTAAAAATTTTAACGGCCATACCTGACAAATATCCGGATAGCGAAATAACACCTCTCACATATTTAAATCTGGGGGATTTTTATTACAATTCCCAGCAGGTAGAAAATGCGATTCTTGCTTTCAAAAAAGTGCTTGAGCATCCTAAGGTTGGTGAAAATTATGGGAAGGCTTTGCGCTATTTAATCGCCTGCTATGACAAGGTGCAATTCTGGGATAAGGCCATTGCATTAACCCGTGAATATTTACAGAAATTTCCGGATGCTGAAGATGCTTTGGACATGAAAATTAAGCTGGGTTTATTTTTAATGCGACTCAAAGAGTATCGGCGAGCCATAGAGCATTTTCGGCAACTTCTGCCTTATGCCAGCGATGAGAATGAAGCCGAAATCCAGTTTTATATCGCTCAGTGTTATAAAGAAATGGGTAATTTTGAGAAAGCCGCTAGTGAATATTTAAAAGTTAAATATCTTACCAGACCTACCAAACTTCCCTGGCATGTTACCGCCCTTTACGAAGCCGGTGACTGTTTTGCTCGCTTGGGTGAAATAGATCAAGCCAGGCAAATCTTTCAAAAGATAATTCGCCAGGAAGGGAAAGATAGTAATTTTGGTCGTTTTGCCAGCAAAAGGCTGGCAGAACTGGCGCAGAAGAGCCCCACAGATTCTAATTAAACCTTTCAAAAAATTTTCGGATTTAATTTAAGGTTGTTCTTTTATGATTAACCTCTGTGGATCAATTCCTAAATTTACCAGATAGTTTTTAACTGCCAGAGCACGCCTGTACGCTATCTGTCGATCGAATTCAGAATTTTGTTCTGGATTTCGGAAATCTTTAAGTTCAATTTTCAGGTCCGGATTTTGAGTAAGAAATTCATATATTTTTTGCAATTTTTGTTTGGATACATTCAAAATTTTATCACTCCCGGATTCAAAATAGAGGCCATTGGGAACTCGTTCAATCTGAATTATCTGGGAGTTACTTGAAGTTGATGGAGAAGAAGAAGCTGCTTCTGTTTCAGGATGAGATGTAGCGGCATCTGTCTGTATTGAATTTTCCAGTTCATCTATAGCAGCCGCAATTTGAGATTGTGATTTAATTTCTTTAATTTCGCTTTCGTCGTTATTCACTGGTTTTTGCTGGCTAACATATGTTGAACCAGTAGCCTGGCTATTTTCATAGGATTGTACGAATAAATCTGAAGAGACTTCATTGCGCCGTTCGGTGAAATAAAACATTAAACCTAAAAATCCGGTCAAAAAGCCATCGTTTCTGGCACTCACGATACCATCCAGAAGATCATTTTGGGCGAAGTAGTAATCAAGCGTGGTATTAATTGCCCAACGATTGGCCACAAAAAATTCCAGCCCTCCACCAAATAAAAATGAATCTCCCCATTTGGAAAGTGGAACTACTCCATCAAGTATAGCTCCGGTCTTAAAATAATATCGAGAATAACCTAAATTCAGGAAAGGTGAAAATTTAGCTTTTGGTAATAAAAACAAGGAAGCAAAAATCGAGGCATTAAAAAGATCGGTATTTGTGGCGTTCAAACCACTGCGTAAATTATTGTAAGTAAAACGAGTCGTTAACCCAAGAAAGGAAACCGGTAGTACTCTAAAAGTCGCGCCACCGCTTAGCCTTGGCGTGGCTTTATCCAGGTCTCCATAAATGCGCGAACCACCCAGCAGGATACCAAATCCAAATTTCCCCCGAGGTGACTGTGCCATTAAGCTGGAAATATTTCCGATTAGCAGGGCAATCAATATCAAATAAAATCTTTTCATGAGTTATCACCTCAAAATTTTCACCGAATTTACGAATTGTAAATTAAATGAATTTGTTACCTAATTTTAATCGACAAAATTATTGAAATATTTAATTCTAATGACGTTTCAGGGAGTTGTTCAGAAGACTTCCAGAAAAAAGCCTGTAGTCACACTTTTGTTTTAAAATATTGACCAGCTTTAAGGCCCCTTCTGGATTGAGGTCGGATTTGTTAATATAGAGGACTACATTTGAGTGAGGGGGTACATTGCGTAGATAACTGTCAGGGGATAACAATTCACTGGCAATGATTTCAGGATCGAGAAGGTCATTAAACGATAATCGCCATTTCTGTGCAAACAGTTCGGCACGGTGCACATTTTCATCGTTGAGTGGAGCTCCCACAATATTGGCGCCACAGATAATGATCACAGTATTTGTATCGGGTGGAATAACCGGCTCATATTCTTTATGTGTTTTTAATGAGCGTTGCCGGGAGCCATCGGCTTCGATTAAAATTACATCAGTTAGTGGACGCAGAGTAGTAATGGTTGCCGGATCCAGACCCGATAATTTTTCACCTTTATATTTTTCTTTGGCTAACGTAACAATTTTATTTTTTTCCAGAATCTCACTTACGCGGGTCATGAAATCTTTCGTTTCATTCTGAATAATCAGTTCAATGCCAGGCATGGATTGGATTTTGGTGGTACTGGTCAGGATTACTTTAAAATCTCTTTCAACTAATTCCATGCCAATTCGATAGATCAGAGAAGATTTGCCACCGCCTCCAATCACAGCAACGATCTGATTTTTAATTTTATCTAAGTCGCTATCGATTATTTCAAAAAAATTCATATTTTTTAACAATGGTTTAAGGGATTAACTAAAAAGCTATTTCCAGGAATAAGAGTAAACACTTTTTCCTTGATTGTATTATATGAAATTCTAAATTAAAAATGTAAATGTATTATGCAAATAAAAAATGGTAAAAGGGTAAAAAGGAAAACAGCAATTAATGTGAAATGTTTTAATAATTACAGTTCCATTTTAGGGGAAAGAAATCGGAAATTTATTGAAACCCGATTTTCTATTCCCCTTTTTTATTTGTTTTGCATTAATCAGGTTAAATTTTAATTATAAGGAGAATTACCAATGAGTGAAGTTTCCATTGAAAAAGCCAAGGAACATTTTGGCAAGATTCTTCAGGAGCAACTGGAGCGTATTGAGCACATGAAACAGGCCGAGGATTGGTTGGATTTTCATACGTTACAACCTATAATCATCGGCGTGGTTGGGGGAGATGGTATCGGGCCCTATATTGCCAGGGAGGCCCAGCGCGTTTTAGAATTTCTTTTGCAAGATGAAGTGGCTTCGGGAAAGGTACAATTCAATATTATTGAAGGCTTAACTATTGAAAGACGTGCTGCCGAAGGAAAGGCAATTCCTGATGATGTTTTGCAGGAGCTCAAGAAATGTCACGTCATCCTAAAAGGACCTACCACTACACCCAGGAAAGGCGATCCGTGGCCCAATGTGGAAAGTGCCAACGTGGCCATGCGTCGGGAACTGGATTTGTTCGCCAATGTTCGCCCGGTTAAGGTACCGGACCAGGGCATCGACTGGGTATTTTTCCGTGAAAATACAGAGGGTTCCTACATACTTGGCAGTAAAGGTATTAATGTTACCGATGATCTGGCAATTGACTTTACCGCCGTTACTACGCAGGGCTGTGAACGAATCATTCGGCTGGCTTTTGAATATGCCCGGAAAAATAAAATTGATCGCGTTACTCTGGTGACCAAAGCCAATGTTATAAAAACTACCGATGGGAAGTTTCTCGACATCGGTTATAAAATTGCCAGGGAATACCCTGAAATCACCTGTGATGACTGGTACATCGATATTATGACCGCCAAGCTGGTAGACCCACAGCGACGCACCCAGTTTAAGGTTATTGTGTTGCCTAATTTATACGGTGATATTTTAACCGATGAGGCAGCTCAATTTCAGGGTGGTGTAGGTACGGCTGGTAGTGCCAATATTGGCAAACGATATGCCATGTTTGAAGCTATTCATGGTAGTGCTCCGCGTATGGTACAGGAAGGAAGGGCTCAGTATGCGGATCCTTCCAGTATGATGAGAGCTTCGGTGATGCTGCTGCGCCATATCGGCTTTGAGGAAAAGGCCAATCGTCTGGAATGGGCACTGGATATTTGTGGATTGTATGAACGCAATAAAGTTATTACCGGGCGCTCTGATGGGGTGACCGGGCATGAGTTTGCTGATTATGTTATGGAAACCCTTAAAAATCCTGAATTGAAAGAAAAATGGAAAAGCTTTCAATCTAAATCTTGAATTCACAAGGAGGCCTACATGAGTGCAAAAGAAGTGAATGAACTGGTTCGTCAGGCAGCCATCAAAGCCCTGCAGGAGACCGATGCTGAACCGGAGCCTGAATTAACCCATGAGGTACAGTGGCCGGTCCAGGTTTCTATTGGCAAAGGATTAGAAGGAGCCATCAGTAATACAACAAAAATCGGCTATGTGAATGGTGCGAAGGGATGGTTAATTTATCGGGGTTATAATTGCTTCGATTTAGCTGAAAAATCCAGTTATGAAGAAACCACTTACCTTTTACTTTTTGGCAAGTTACCTACCCGAAAGGAACTCGGTGAATTTAGTCAAAAGTTGGTTGACTATCGGCCAATCCCTAAAAAGGTGCTGGATGTTTTATATACCATTCCTACCCGGGAAACGCATCCCATGTCCGCTTTACGTACGGCCGTATCGGTTCTGGGTACACTGGATAGGAATGCCGAGGATACTACGGTTGAAGCAGAAACCGAGGTTTCTATTAAACTCATTGCGCAGATGGCCACCATCGCTGCGGCTATTGCTCGTTTACGTCAGGGTAAAGATCCCGTTGAGCCCGATTCAAAAATGAGCCATGCTAAAAACTTCCTGTACATGATGACCGGCCAGGAACCTGATGAATTATATGAACGCATCATGGACATTGCCTTGATCCTTCATGCTGATCATGGGATGAATGCTTCCACTTTTACCACCATGGTAATCAATTCGTCCTTGTCCGATATGTACAGTTCCGTGGTCGGCGGGATTGGAAGTTTGAAAGGGCCTTTACACGGTGGAGCAAACGAACGCGTTCTTTATCAACTTGAAGAAATTGGTAACCCGGAAAATGTGGAGTCCTGGTTTCGTCAGGCAAGAGAGAAAAAAGTAAAAATCATGGGATTTGGCCACCGGGTCTACAAAGCCTATGATCCTCGAGCGAGAATTTTCGGACCCATTGCCAGACTTCTGGCCGAAAAAAATCCTGCTATTAAGAACCTCTATGAAACCGCTGCAAAACTGGAAGAGGTTGTGTGTGCTGAATTGGGCAAGGAGAAAAAAATATTTCCCAATGTGGACTTCTATTCGGGCATTATTTACAAGGCCATGGGCATCGAAACGGCCATGTTTACCCCCATTTTTGCCGTGAGTCGTGTGGCGGGCTGGACGGCCCGGGCCCTGGAATACCTGTCAGACAACCGTATTTTTAGACCAAGAGCGGTTTACACTGGCCCTATTAAGATGGATTATGTTCCTGTTGATCAGAGAAAATAATGGTAATTTTGGATTGATGGAACGAAAAAGTTTCGCGGGTTTCTGATTTAAGAATAAACAAAGTAAAAAGATTGGAGGAGGGAGTCCTGAGGGGAGGCTCCCTTCTTTGTGTAGAGGTAAAAATAAAATGAAAGGGATGTATTATGAAGACAGGAGGCTCTTTTCTTGTTAAACCAATTTGTCAGGAAGAAATTTTCACACCCGAAAAATTTTCACCCGAACAACAGGAAATTGCCCGCACAGTTAAAGAATTTGCAGAGCAAAGGGTACGACCCAATAAGCAGGAAATCGAAAAATACAACAAAGAGTTATCATTACAATTACTGCGTGAATGTGGCGAACTGGGTTTATTATCCATCGATATTCCTGAGAAATATGGTGGACTCGGTCTGGATAAAGTTACTTCGGCAATTGTTGCGGAGAATATCGCTTATGGAATGTGTGCATCTTTTTCGACCACTTTTGGGGCTCATACAGGTATCGGTACCCTGCCGTTAGTATTTTTTGGCAATGAAGAACAAAAACAAAAATATTTACCGAAATTGGCCAGCGCTGAATGGGTAGCAGCTTATGCCTTAACCGAACCTGAATCGGGTTCCGATGCCCTGGCTGCAAAAACCACCGCAACGCTTTCCAAAGATGGTAAATTTTATATTCTCAATGGCTCCAAACAATTCATAACTAATGCGGCCTGGGCCAATCTATTCACCACCTTTGCTCAGGTAGATGGGAAAAAGTTTACCGGATTTCTTGTGGAAAGGAATACTCCCGGACTTTCTATTGGACCTGAAGAGCATAAGCTCGGCGTGAAAGGCTCCTCTACCTGTTCGGTTTATTTTGAAAATACGAAAATCCCGGTTCAAAATGTTCTGGGTGAAATTGGTAGAGGGGCGGAAATTGCTTTTAATTCTTTGAATATCGGTCGGTTTAAATTGGGAGCTGCCACACTTGGCGGTTGTAAAGTATCCATAAACGAGGCGTTACAGTATGCTTCACAGCGCCGACAATTTGGTCAGTTGATTCGTGAGTTTGATGTGATAAAAAGTTATTTTGCCGAGATGGTGGTGCGTACCTATGCTTTAGATAGTATCGTTTATCGAACCATTGGACTCATTGACGAGGCTATCGCTCAGATTCCAGACAGCGCACAAAATTATCAACAGAATGTGGCCGAGGCTATCGAACGTTTTGCAATCGAGGCTTCCATGTGCAAAGTAGTAGGCAGTGAGACTCTCTGGTTTGTGGCAGACACCGGTTTACAAATTCATGGTGGCTATGGTTTCATTGAAGAATATCCCATGGCTTCAATTTTGCGGGATAACCGCATCGATCGTATCTGGGAGGGTACCAATGAAATTAATCGCCAGATTATCACCGGTTATTTTTTGAAAAAATCGCTCATGGAAGAATTACCCGTTCGTGAATCTGTGAAAAAAATTAAACCAGATGGAACTTCGGAAATGGCCCGGTCTTTACAATCCGAAGATCCCCTTTATGAAGAAAAGCTGGCCCTGGAAGCTGCCAAGGAACTGGTTTTATTTGTTTTCAATGAAGCTATCTGTGAATTTGGTCAGGATTTACGTAATGAGCAGCAGGTGGCCATCCTTTTGAGTGATATGTTTACCGATATTTACTTAATGGATAGTGTGCTATCTCGAATAACCCAGCATTTCAAGTCCAATGGTTTGGATTCCATTAAGTTAGCTGTTGCAAGAACTTTATGCGCTGAACGATTACCCGGGCTTATTAATTCAAGCAGAAAAATTTTATCGGCTTTTTATAAAGACAAATATTTGCAAAAAGCTTTAAAACAGATATCCTCTTTTGAGGAACGATTATTTTTAAGAACCAATGTAATCGAATTGAAAAGGGTAATCGCTGAGGATCTTTATGAAACAGGCGGTTACCATTATTAAAATAAAATTAATAATGAAAACCAAGCAGTAAATTATAAAATAGCAAACACACAGGGAGGTAACCCATGCCAGTTGAAAATCGTTATACGGTAATTATTGATGCTGTTCGTAGCCCCATTGGGGTGAAAAATGGTAAACTCATTGGTATTCGTTCGGATGATCTCGCTGCTCAGGTGGTTCAGGCTCTGCTGGAGCGTAATCCCAAATTTCCACGCGAGAAGATTGAAGATGTTGTGCTGGGGTGTGCTTTTCCCGAAGCCACTCAGGGGATGCTCATCGCACGGGGTGTGGCAATTCTGGTCGGGATCCCAAAAGAAGCTGGTGCAAAAGTGGTAAATCGATTTTGTGGTTCTTCCATGGACGCAGCTCACCAGATTGATCAAGCCATTTTAGCGGGGGACATGGAAGCTGGAATTGCCGGCGGGGTGGAAGATATGTTTTCCATCCCGATGGGAGGCTTTAATCCCAGCTTTCATCCGAAATTGTTTGAGTTGCAATATTACATGGGCATGGGAGAAACGGCCGAAAATTTAGCCCGTGAGGGGAACATCAGTCGAGAAGAGCAGGAAGAATTTGCCGTTAATTCCCACCTTAAAGCTCTGGATGCCTGGAAAAACGGGCGCTTCGACAACGAGGTAGTCCCGATTAAATTCAATGGCACGGTGATTGAGAAAGATGAAGGCCCGCGCGAACCTAACTGGGAAAAGATTCGTTCTCTGCAGCCCGCCTTCTTAAAAGATGGAACGGTTACTGCTGCAACCAGCAGTCCCTATTCAATCGGAGCGGCTGCCCTGCTCTTAACCAGCAACCAACTGGCTATGGAGCTTGATTTAAAACCCCGTGCGCGCATTATCTCTCACGATGTGGCGGGTGTCGATTGGACACGCATGGGCATGGGTCCCATACCAGCTACTGAAAAGGCGCTCATAAAG
>CAZMEG010000113.1:0-8605 GCA_964565205.1 uncultured Cytophagia bacterium | reverse complement strand
TCTCAAAAAGTCAAGTATTTTTTACCATTTTGTTTAAAAATATCGGATTATTTTTACGGTTCTTTAAAAGTATTGAGATTTTATCAATGCAAGATGAAAAGAATTCCTGTACTTTTAGAGTGAACCTTTTATGACGATAATATTTTAAGATTTACAAAATAAGCACCTATTTAACATGCGTGAAGCCACGGAAGGATTTCATAGCATATTAGGGCACTGCCCTGCAATGCGACAGGTTTTTCAAACCATCCGCAAGATTGCCCAGCGCCCCAGGGCTACTGTTTTAATTCTGGGAGAAAGTGGAACCGGTAAGGAGCTGGTAGCACGGGCGATCCATGATGCCAGTCCCCTGGCTAATCAACCCTTTGTCGAAATAAACTGTACGGCCCTACCGGAAAATCTTCTTGAGACCGAGCTTTTTGGTTATGAGCCCGGCGCTTTCACCGATGCCAGACGTACTAAAAAGGGTCTGCTTGAATTAGCCGATGGTGGCACCTTCTTTCTGGATGAAATTGGTGATCTGAATTTACGGTTGCAGGTTAAACTGGTAAAAGTTCTGGAAGAAAAAGTATTTAGACGCGTAGGAGGGACAGAAAATATTCGTGTAACCATGCGTATTATGGCGGCCACCAACCGGGATCTACTTAAATTGGTTCAAGAAGGAAAATTTCGTGAAGACCTTTACTACCGTTTGAATGTGGTAACCATAAAATTACCGCCGCTTCGAGAAAGAGGGGAGGATATCTGGCTTCTGGCCAATTATTTTCTGAAGAAATTTAGCAAGGAACACCAGCGCGCTGTTCTTGGTTTTTCACCGGAAGCCAGAGCATTGCTTATGAAATATCCCTGGCCGGGTAATGTCCGGGAGTTGAAAAATTCTGTAGAACGGGCGGTATTACTGGGTGGTTCAAAGTATATTACACCTGAGGAATTAAATCTGGGTTCTGGACACATTATAAAAAACTTTCCCATTCAAATTGATAATCATCAAACCATTCAAATTGAAATACCCCCACAGGGTATCTCCTTAAATCAGTTAGAAAAATCGATTATTACAAAGGCATTAAAAATAACTCATGGGAACCAGAGCAAAGCCGCAC
The DNA here is from genome assembly GCA_964565205.1 of uncultured Cytophagia bacterium. Lineage (GTDB taxonomy): Bacteria > Zhuqueibacterota > Zhuqueibacteria > Oceanimicrobiales > CAZMEG01 > CAZMEG01. Next base: position 7,505 of record CAZMEG010000113.1, on the reverse strand, counting down.
GTCTTTTACACATCACGCGTGAAACCCTGCGTTATCGAATTCAAAAATACGGGATTAAAGTTCATTAATCTATTTTTCTGAAAAAATTTTACTTTTTTATCAAAATTTTGTATTAGGGTCGTCTGGATTTTATTTGGCATTTAAATTCTGGGAATTTTAACATTTATTCAAGTAATCTCCCCTGGTTTTGGCTTAATGCAGGGTTAATAATATAGCCTGAAATCGTAGGTTCAAAAGAACCAATCTGGGGCATATCCACTAATAATCAGATGAAGTCTTCCAAGGCAATCCTTTAATATTAAATATATGGGCGAAAATTAAATTTATAATAATCAAGTAATTAATTGATATACCATTAAAGTTTTATTCTTTTGGTATGCTTTTAGCTAATAATTCACAATGTCAAATTAAAAGCAGATGAACTGAACCGTTATTTATGTGGGGAACATATGGAAAAAATTAGTATCGTGTCTTTAAGAAGGGAAAAAAATAAAGCTCTTGAAACAACTGCCGTTTTGCGGGCCCGGAGAAGAGAATTGGGAGAGGATGTATTTTTTAATAGAGTTCAAAATTCTTCTTTTTTTCCACTGAATTATGAAGAGGTTTCTTTTGAAGTGGTTTTAACCCCTGAGCAAAAACAGATATTGCGGAGCTACTTAAACCATGAATCCGAAAATGGTCATCCAGGGCATTATAGTGGGTACGATATTCATCCCTTGATTTTTCGCTTTCATATCGCTGCTCCGCAGCCAGAAAAAACATTAACTGCCGAAGAGGTGTGTGAAATATTACATATCAGTCGAAAGACTCTTTATCGATATGTGAAAGACGGTAAGATTCCCTGCGTTCGGATAGGGATGCAATTGAGGTTTTTCAGACAGGATATTGCTCGCTATCTGGAAGCCTGTAAAATAGCAAGTCAACCAAATTAAGGAGAAACCATATGTATCTTGACTACTGGGGTTTGAAGAAGCACGCATTTCATAACGTGCCAGACCCTTCCATGTATTTTGAAATGCATGAAAGCGTCGAAAATGCTGTGGGGGAAGTTTTGTTTGCGATAGAAGAGGGGGATGAATGCCTGGCAGTGATTGTAGGTGATGTGGGTCTGGGCAAAACCATGGCCCTCCGTGTTATTCTTGATAGTCTGGATACGCGCAGGTATAAAATTGCTTTCATTACCAATCCTGATCTTACTTTTCCACAATTGTTAAGAGAAATCATCGGACAATTGCATGGGACACCCTGCACGATTAAAGCAAAAGATGCACTGCTTGAAACGTTTAATCGCATCCTGATTGAATGCCGAAATAATGGGCAGAAAGTGGTAATTTTTATCGACGAAGGGAATGCTATTCGAAAAATTAATCTGGAAAGTCTCCGACTGTTAACTAACATGCAGGATGATGATCAAAATCTGTTTACGTTAATTTTGGCCGGTCAGCCTGAACTGGCACGCAAACTCGAGCATCCTCGATTGACAAATTTATTTCAGCGTATTGGGGTTTACTGTAAATTAAGTAAATTAAAATCTCGAGATCTCTTGAAGGATTACATCGAACATCGTCTGGAAAGAGCCGGAGCTTCTCGTCAGATTTTTACCGAAGATGCCATCGATCGTATCTGGGAACATTCTGAGCATGGTGTTCCCCGCCTGGTTAATCGAATTTGCAAACTGGCCATGAAAGCTGGTGAAACCAACCATTTGAGCGTCATAAACGGCGAAGTCATCGATGCCATAGCAGCAAGGTTTATCAGAACCACAAAAGTAGCTGCCCCTCGACCATTAACAGAAGAAAAAAATAGTACACAGACTCTTGAAAATAAACCGGGTCCAGTGAAACAACTGTTTGATGAAGTACTGGATAAGTTTAAAAAACACAAGGTGAAAGAGAAAAACCACAAATATGAAGATCTCGCCTTGATTCGTAAAATTCGTGAAGATGAAACTGAAGAAAAAGTTACGGTGGTGAATGAATCTGATTTAGTAAAACCTAAGGCTATGACAAAAGTAATTAATAATGGTTTAGACGATGAGTATGAGGTAGAAGAGCATAACAAAGAAATTATTGACCGTATGAAGGAACGTTATCGCAACCAGGATGACATAGGCGTTTTTTATCGTTAAAATTGAGAACATCCCTGGCCTCCCTTTCCCGATCCCCCGTTGAGAATTCTCTCAATGGGGGATTTTATTTAATTTGTGGTAACAATTCTTGACATTTTTCAATCCATTTTATAAAATAAAACCCACCTTACCCCAGAGCTGTCTCAGGAATTTTCTTTAAGGGTAAGGTCTTTTGTTCCGATAATTCATGGGAGACAAAATACAAAACAAAGGAGTGTTTTGTATGGCTAAAATGAATGTGGAGGAGTTGGAAAAATTAAACTTACTCAGTATGTCTTCGGAGACTTTAAAAAAACATCTTATGAAAATGATTACCAATTCCTCACAATGCCGGGCCATCTTGGAAAGCATCAATCAGGATACGGGGGAATATCGAATTGTTTTGCATGGAACTCTGGAGAATCATAATCATAACTAAAATGGTGTTAAACATTTGACCTCGTCAAATTTAAACATTCATCACATTTTAAAGATCGGCAGAATAATTTATGTAAAAAAATGAGTCCCTGCTGTTGTTGAGAATTTTGAATCACTCCTTTTACCATCCTGCCAAAAAGTTGAACCTGCATAGCGCGAGTTATTGAATTTTCCGATAACTTAGGAAATTTAACGTAAATCTCTTTCACACGGTTTTGTAACTTACCATCCTGTGAATTTTCACCATACAAATATAATACAGGTAATACGATATTGACTACTATGTCGCGGACTCGATCCCGGCCAATTAGTGCGGTAGATTTTTTCGGTAAGGCTTCCCGCAGGGATTCATCAAAACGATAATGTTGGTGCCAGTACCCTCGGGCTGGTACCATAAGCGAGGATTCCAGTTCATTAATAATGGCTTTGTTATCCTCATTTCCTTTAAAAATATGCAGGAATCCATCGAGAAAACCGGTACGATAGAATTTATTTACTATTTGCACCATTCCTGCAATACGGCGAGTGGGGAAATTTTGTGGTCGTAATCGAAAAAACTGCCAGTCTTTGGCTTTCATAGGTTTGATTTCCAGGTGATGAGAAAGCTGATCCCATAAAAATTCAATGGGACCGATATACTCGACAGTATCTGAATCAAGAATATTTTGTGCCGCCTGTATCTGCGAGGGTAGCAGACCAGCACCACCAAATAATAGCGCTGCACATTTTTTGATGGCCATTTCTTCTGGAACCCATTGCATTTCACGGCAAATTAGATGAAATGAAATAAGTCGGGCTAAACGGCGAAAGGGTGCTTCGTTTTTGGAATATCCCAATGCTTCCATAATATGTTGATAGATGAGTTGATCCCAGTTGGTATGAGTCAATTCTTCCCGAAAGCGGTCAACTTTTTCCAGAAGTCTTTTCTCCCCTGCAATTTGAATGGTTTGCATGATTTGAGCAGGTTTGGTTTTACTTAAAGGACAATTTTCAACTATGAGGTTATCCCGGTCAGATTTAGTTTCAGACTTTTTGGTGGATGGCAATGTATAGTAATTTTTTAAATCCACGTAAATTTGCGGGACTCGAACACCATCTTCCCTTTCCACCGTAGAATCCTTTTCGACAGGTTCAGCGGTCAGATGCAAAACCACCCGATTATATTTGGCATCTCGATGATGGCCATGCTCATACCAGCCAGAGACGTTGAGATGCACCTCAATGTCTCCTTTTATTAATCGACCATCGATTTTTAGCACGGCATCCTGGAAATCGGGCCCGGCATCTATATTTTCCAGACCTGCAAAGATGACCTCCACGGTTTGTCCGGTTGAAGTGGTTAGCGGAGAAGAAAATAGTTTTCTGCTCTTCCAGAGCTTCTGCAATAAAATTTCCTGATCATGAATTTTAAGTTCCATCCCTACCCTCCTTAATATTCAAAAAAAATAATAAATTTCCGGCCTTTCGTCAAATGAATTGCTCAGGCGCCATGCCTGGTAAAAATTGGCCCAGTTCCCTAATATCAAACCACTCTTACTCAGAATGTTTTGACCATTTATTTCATAGCTTAATTGTTGAAGCTGTGAAATTACATGTCGCCCTTCCGATTTAGAAAAAATCCTTGGTTGAAATTCTACAATACGATTATCCACATTTATGGGAATACACCGCGCATAGAACAAGCCATTTTTATTTAAATAAACTTTCAGGATGATGCTATCGGTGGCGCGGGCACTATAAGAACCAAAAGCAAAGTTACCCAGACTGTAAGCGATTAATCTATTTTTGTAAAGCTCCAGGCCCTGCAATACATGGGGATGATGACCGATAACCAGGTCAGCTCCGTGATCGATGGCCAGGTGAGCAAAATAAACTTGATAATCTTTAGGATGATCTCGTTTCTCAGCACTCCAGTGGAAGGAAACTATACTAAAGTCCACGGAATCTTCCCAGGTTTCCAGTAAAGATACCAGTGAATCGGGCCAGGGGTAGGCCGTACCACAGCTATCGGTTGTCGCATAAAATTCTTTGGGGTAGGTCATGGAAAAGCCAAAAAAGGCCAGCTTTTTGTCCCCTACTTGAACAATGGCGGGTTTACTGGCTTCAAAATAATCGGCACCTGCGCCACTGTGTTTGATCTCTAATTTATCGAGAATTTGCAGAGTGGAGGCCAGGCCCTCCCAACCGTAATCAAGAATGTGATTATTTGCCAGATTTAGCACATCAAAGCCTGCCTGTTTTAATCCCACTGCATATTGAGTCGGGACTCTGAAAGTAAATTTTTTATCATAAGCCCTGCCCGAATCGGCAAATGGTGCTTCCAGATTGGCTATGGCCACATCGGCGCTTTGCAATAAAACCTTAGTTGACTTAAATGGATAGAGGGGCCCTTCCTGTTCCATCAAAGGTATGACCCAGGAAGCCAGCATTATATCACCCACGGCAACAATCGAGATGGCAGGCCACAGATCAAATGAATCATTTTGAGGTAACGGATATTTTCGATGTTGCTGCCCCCTTGCCGATATGTAAATCACATGGAGCCATAAAAAAATAAGGCAAGTAAAAACTACTTGCCTTGTAAAGGGAAAATGCATAAAAATTTATTATGAACTTTCTTTTTGGCTTTTTGTTTTAGCTTGTGCTGGCGCGGCTTTCTTTTTGGTGGATTTTGGCTTTGAAGATTCCTCCGTGGTCCCTTCTTTTACTTTAACCTGTTCTAACTCTTGATTTTTAGTGCGTAACTGTTTCTCCAGATCTTTTATTTGATCGATGATCTTCTTAATCTCTGCATTGGAAGCGACCTGGGAATCTTTTTCTTCCACGATTAAATGATAAACTTTCCCGCCCAGTTCGGTGAAGTTTTTTTCAATATTTCGTTTGATCCCCAGGATTTCCACCTTAATTTTACCAATTTTGGTAAGCTCTTCTGTTTTTGCTGCTACACTTGAAATACCTGTCCTTATATTTTTTGCTAATTCATCTAATAAACTGGCCATCCTTAACCTCTCTTTTTAATTGTTAGTACTTATATTTTTTGTTGATTAAAGTATAGAGAATTAATGATAAAATCAAGCATTTCATTCTTTAATTCGCATCCACTCTTCGTACAATTCCATATCTTTTTCTTTGCCGGTGAGAGTCCATAGATCGTTTTCCAGGGTATAATCAAAAGTGCGCTTTGACCCAATTTGATATCCAACATTACTTGCTGTATATTTTTCAATATACTTGTCTTTTGTGAACTCGTATGTTCCGACCGCAGCAAAGAAAAGGGAATCGGGGTTATGTTTAAACATTTCTACAACCGCAAAATATTTGGGTCCCATGATTTTAATACAGAATCTTTGCTCCTCGGTAGTTTCGATTTTGGTATCGTCACTCGAGTAAGTTCCTTTAATCATCTTCCACGCACCTTCAAAGGGATTTGTTTTTTGTTTTTCACAGGCAAAAAATAGAAAAAGTAATAACAATATGGGTACATAAATTTTTTTGGTAAACATGGTAATTCCTCCCGATTAAGATTTGATTTAATTATTTAAACTAACATAGTTTTTATATAGATTCATTGAAGTAAAATTTTTGTAGAAATTAAATCTTACTTTTCCTTGCATACCAGGGATGATTTTTTTACTTTTTTTGGTAAATCAATATTAAAGAGTTTGCAAATTATGAAAAATTCTTCTCCACGGTTAGATTTTAGTTTGCCAGACCACCAGGGCAATTTGATTAATATCTGGGATTTCAGGCAAAAATATAATCTTATATTATTGTTGATAAGAAGCATTGAGGCCTCTTCTTGGCAACTCTACTTCGATTGGTTGAAAGATTTAAGTCCCTATGTTCACGAATTAAAATGCAAAATACTTCTCATCACACCCGATATTTTTAGTTTTTCAAAAAATATTTTGACCCCGCTATTTTCTCAGAGAGTAATCCTGCTCAAGGATGCTAATTTAAAAGTAGTGTCAACCTTTCTTGAAGAGAATCAAACCTCCGGAATCCTTGTAGTGGATCGATACGGGGAAATATGGTATCAATGGACAGGACATAAAGAGGAACATCTGCCGTTGCCACAAGATATTATTGACTGGCTGGATTTCATTGAAAGGCAGTGCCCTGAATGAGGAGTGAGTGATTGGCCTGTGTAACAGGTCGGACTTAAGTTGACGGGTATTGTTTTGAATTAATATAATAAATTGAATAATTAACCTGTAAAAGGTTATCAATAGCAAACTTTTTGAGTGTATAAATTTCATGGCCTGTCTGAACACATATTTCCTTCTGGGACTATTTCTTATCGGTGGTTTGGTAGTAGGCATATTTGTTCTGGATTCTATGGCTAATTTCACCAATTCTGCATCTGATAAAGCGAGTTGCGATGAGGAACGGGAAGCCATACTTCAGTGTCAGAAGGGTAACAAGCAGGCTTATGGTTACCTGGTGAAAAAATATATGAAACGTGCCTATTTCATTGCCCTTGGATTTGTTGGTTCCCATGAGAATGCACTGGATTTATCTCAGGAAGCCTTTGTGCGCGCTTTCCGTGCTATTGGCAGAATGGATGTGAATCGAAAATTTTTCACCTGGTACTATCAAATTCTGAGAAATTTATGTTTTAATTTCCTCCGCGATCGCGCTCGTCATGCTCGCCCTTTTGCTGAAATTGGTGATATGGAATTACGAACCATTCCTGACAAAACCGAAAATGCAGAGGAAATTTTAGAACGAAAAGAAATTCAGGAAGCCGTTTGGAAAGCTCTGGATGAATTAAGACCCCATGAAAGAGAGATTATTTTGTTAAAAGATTTTCAGGATTTATCTTATAAAGAGATTGCCGAAGTGTTAAATTGTCCCATTGGAACTGTGATGTCTCGTCTATTCAATGCACGAAAAGCCTTAAAAACAAAACTGAAGAGGTACTTAGCGTGAGTAGCTTATTAAAACCGGAAGAAAAAGA
>CAZMEG010000112.1:6707-8629 GCA_964565205.1 uncultured Cytophagia bacterium | reverse complement strand
GTCAGAGACTGTGTTGGATCCGGTTCATGCAAACTCCGCTTATTATTGCAACAAAGATTCCCAGAGAAATTGTTGGATTGATAGAAATGATGCTTCCCAGGGGACCATAGAACCTTAAAAAGGAGACTTCAATTCAGGTCAGGTATTTCTTTTCCAGGAAGGGTGGGTAATTTTGTGCAGATTAATTTTATAATTTAAAGCACGTGGCGAAATGCCCAGTAGCTGGGCTGCGTCCTTTTGTACCCAGTTACTGATTTGCAAAGCGCGTAAAATGGCTTCTTTTTCAACAATCTCAAGATTTAACGTATCCACACTCAGGAGTTCACCATCATGGTGTTTACGCCGGTCCTTTCCGCCGGCCGCAAAATAATCTTTACCGGACATGGCCAGGTCTTCCGGTGTAATGTATGAGCCTTCTTCTACTACCAGCACGGCTCTTTCAATTAAATTTTTCAACTCACGTATGTTGCCTGGCCAGGAATGATTAATAAGCAAGGCCATGGTTTCATCGCAAAAGCCACGTACATCTTTCCGCAGTTCCTGAGCAAATTTTCGCCGAAAAAATTCGGCAAGGATAGGTATATCCTCTTTACGTTTTCTCAGTGGAGGAATCTGCAAAGAAACCACATTCAATCTGTAGTACAAATCAGCCCGGAAAGTACCTTTTTCAATTTCCTGCATGAGGTCTTTATTGGTGGCGGCAATGATTCGCACATCCACGGTAATGGTACGGTTGCCGCCAAGCCGGGTAAATGTTTGATCCTGTAACACACGCAATATTTTCGCCTGAGTGGAAAGGTGCATATCCCCTATTTCATCCAGGAAAAGGGTTCCCCCATCGGCCTGCTCAAATTTACCAATCCGGGTCTGATAGGCACCAGTGAACGCACCTTTTTCGTGGCCGAATAATTCACTTTCCAGGAGATTTTCTGGTAAAGCAGCACAATTGACTTTTATAAAAGGCTTTTCAGCCCGATCGCTGATAAACTGAACCAGACTGGCAATTAATTCTTTCCCGGTACCCGTCTCTCCCTGAATCAAAATAGAAGCGTTACTTTTTGCAACCTTTTTGATTAGTTTAAATATCTCTTTTATTTCAGGGCTGCGACTGACAAGTGGATAATGAAAATCAAAGCCAAAATTCTTCCCCCAGACATTTTCAACTTCCTTAAAATTTCTGGAATCGGTGTTCTCACCAGACATCCATTTTTCTTGCAGTTTCTCCAGCAACTCCTCCTCATGAAATCTAATGTTTTTATCGACTGTAGCAGCATCCATATTAATTTCTTATTTTTGTTAACATTTCTCTCCGATTTGCACTCAGTTATACTCAATCGGCAACTTTTGAAATAATATTTAGTTGTGTAACCGGCGGTGCGCTAAGGAACATTTTTAAACAGCAATCTGTTTTGCAAATTATATACCATTATTTCGGCTAAGTAAAAAGTTTACATATAAACGACCTTTTAGCAACAGGTGAGGAAAAATTAATCTATGATTTTTCAATTATTTACAAATTTGCAAATATGGGTTATTGTCAGGTGTGAAATTAATTACACAACATCTTTAAATTTAATTTTCTTCATCTAAATCGGTAATTTTTTAACCAATTGGTTTATTTCTATACACTCTAAGGCAGTATCCTAAACCTGATCACTGGTGAATTATTCAGGAAGGGGTTAAATGCCAGCTTTTTTGCATTACCGATAATTGACTGGTTATTTCTTTTTTTAATTCAGTCAAATCAGATATTTTCATACAAATCACATCAGTTAATAAAAATGCAGGGGGAGTGATTTGAACACTCGCAGGTACTAAACCACACGGCCCTCAACCGTGCACATTTGACCGGACTCTGTCACCCCTGCAATAAAAAACAAACAAAGGAGAACAAACTAATCAGGATAATATAATATAATAAA
>CAZMEG010000112.1:0-6697 GCA_964565205.1 uncultured Cytophagia bacterium | reverse complement strand
GTTATTTCTTTTTTTTATTCAGTCAAATCAGATATTTTTTCTTTTTGTATTAACTTTTTAGATTTCAAAAGCTGTATCACTTTTAATATTCTGGGGATGTCCAGGCCGGCATTTAGAAGAATCTGCGGAGATTTCTGTAGTTTAATTTTGGCATCGTCAAAGTAAATACTACCTTGATGTAAAATAACGATTCTTCCGGCTAAATTCCAGACCAGATCCATATTATGGGAAATGAGCAAAATGGTTATCCCCTGTTGGTTGAGGGATTTTAAAATCTTTACAATGGCTTGTGTGCCTGCATAATCCAATCCAGCCGTGGGTTCATCCAGGATAAGCATCCGGGGTTGCATGGCAAGAACACCGGCGAGAGCCACACGCCTTTTTTCGCCAGAGCTAAGATTTAAAGGATTGCGATTTTTAAATTCATCGAAATCTAATTGGACAGCCTGCATAGCCCGTCGGATTCGCTTCTCGATGTCTTCCGGTGCTAAACCCAGTTGTTTGGGTCCAAAGGCGATATCCTGAAATATAGTTTCTTCAAATAGCTGTGATTCTGGAAACTGAAACACCAGTCCAATTTCTCGTCTGATTTTATTCAGATCGGTTTTTTGACCCCAGAGGTTCATGCCATTGATCAAAATCTCCCCCTTCTCAGGTTTCAGTAAACCTGTAAATAGCTGCATAAGTGTAGTCTTACCCGAACCGGAAGGACCTACAAGCGCTACAAATTCACCTTTGTGAAGGGCCAGGTTGATGTCTTTTAAAACATAATCCTGGCGGCTTAAAGAATCATATTTAAAGTAAATGTGTTTTAATTCGATGTTCAAGCCATATTCTCCTTCGTAGGTATTGAAGCTTCTGTTCCAGCAAATTTTGTATATTTGGCTGTGGCCACTTCTAAATGCAAGTCACTGGCTTCAATCTTTTTAAGGCGGGCCAGTCTTTCTGCTTCATAAAGAGCAAAATTATCGGTCATGCCAGCGATATAGTCACAAATAGTACGAAGGAATCTTGTATCATTTTGTAGGGTCATCAGGATATTTTCACTATTAAAAATCTGTTTGGTAAAGGTCTGGTTTTTTTCCTGGAAATATCGCTCCAGAACATAATCAGGCAGCAGAGTGGGTTCGTTAAAGTAAGCTTCAAATAAACGGAATAGCAACTTTTCGGCTAAATCATCTGCCCAGTTGATTCGTGAAAAACGAATGATTTCCTGGTAAATAAATTTATTAAGTTCTTTTTGTAAAGGATCGATGTCAGGGCTGAACGTAACAATTTCTTCGTCAAAATTGTGCAATCGACCTTTTCGTTTCTGAAAGCTTTGCAGGTTTTTTAAAGTCTGTTGAATGACGTCATCCACCAGTACATTGATTAAAGCTCGAATCAGCAAGCCCAGGTAGACATATTCATCCTGGGTGTACAGGTAATCGATATGTAGCTTTTTTTCTGTATCTTTAACGATTTTTAGAGTCTTGACCTTTTTAAGCTCCACCAGACCAGCTCGAATACCATCTTCCAGATCATGAGTTCTCTGTGCAATTTCATCACAGATTGCCACTACCTGTCCTTCAAGAGTGGTTGCGTGGTCCAGTTCAAAATGCAAGCCATCATACCGGAAATCGGGGTAATCATAGGTACCACGCAGGAGGCGTGTATGCTTCAAAATGCCTTCGCGAACTGGAGCGGTTAAATTGAGGCCCTTGAAAGTGTACTTCCTTTCCAGATAATCGACCACGCGCAAACTTTGGTAATTGTGTTTAAAGCCACCGAAATTTGAGTTATTTTTTAAACCCCTGAGTGGCATGGCTCCGGACATGATAGCATGCAGGGTTTTTTCTCCTAAATGCCCAAAGGGTGTGTGGCCCAGGTCATGTCCCAGGGCAATGGCTTCGACCAGATCCTCATTCAAACCGAGAGCTCGAGCCATGGTGCGGGATAACTGCGAAACTTCCAGTGTGTGGGTAATTCTGGTCCGATAATGATCGCTTTCCGAAATGAGAAACACCTGTCGCTTATGTTTTAAGCGCCTGAAGGCTCTTGAATGTATAATTCGATCTCGATCTCTCTGAAAAGCGGTGCGATATGGATGCTGGGGCTCTTCATGAAGTCGAGTATGGTAGGCATCCCGGCTTTTCTGAGCATAAGGAGCCAGTGTCTTTTCTTCAAGATTTTCTAAATCCACACGACTGCGAATTTCAAAAGTTGTGGTTTGCAAAACTGTAGCCCTCCTCAAAATTTTAAAATCTTGCAATCTTTATCAAGATTAAACGCTGATCGATGCCATTTGATTCCTGGAATGCAAGAAGAGAATTTAATGAAGGGAAACATTAATGGTTAGCTTCTTCTTCAAATATTTCAGCGCTAAAAATAAAAATTTCGGTTTCCGGATGTTTCCAGGCATCTCTGGGTAGCCCGGCTTTTAGACAGGTGTGTTCAAGAAAAGTTTCGCGATTCCAGTTATTATTCACGGCCACCTGGGGAAGTAACAATCCCTGTGCGTCGCCCAATTTCAAATAAATACCATGCTGTCCGATTTTGATTTTTTTAATGTTCTTAATCTTTCTTAAAGGGGAGAGAACTGAAATTTCAATGGTGATTTGGGGCAGCTCTTCTAAGGTTAAAGGTTGAAATCGGGGGTCATTTAAAGCCGCAGCGATGGCCACATCCTGTACGATCTGATATAACGGTTTGATGCCCGCAATGATCCCTATACAACCGCGTAATTTACCCTCTTTGTTAAGAGTGACAAAGGCTCCTCGTGGTTCTTTCAATCTCGGGTATTCATCATTAAATAGCGGAGGGTCTTTGCCCTCTAATTTAGCCTGAATGGATTTACGAGCAAAATCAAGTAAAAAAGCTTTTTCTTCTCGCGAAAGAGTCGTTCGTGTTAATTTACGAAACAAGGTTAGCTCCATGGTCCAGTCGATGGGTGACCTAACTGGATTTATAAAATGCAGCCGATAAATAACCAACGACGGCTGTAAAATCACCTGTTACGTCACCAGAATTTTTGTAAAGAATGGCTTTGGATTTGTTCGCACCATTTTTTTTACTGGCTACCATGGTGGCAATTATGGGTCCCCCGCCACAGGCCTCACTGATGCCCTTCTCCAGAGAATTCATTAATTCTTCTTCGTCAAAGGATTCCACCAGATTGACGGTATGTTGGTCTATACGAACAGCTTCTGTGTAAGTGTGATAATGAGAGAGGTCAGAACTTGCTATGATGAGAGCGTTTTGGTCTTTGATTACATCAGCCAGGGCTTCGCCTAAAAGAACACAGGTATCATAATCCTGGGTGCCCATGACAATTGGAATTACGGAGAAATCTTTTAAAACTCTTTGCAGAAACGGAAGTTGTACCTCAAGAGCATGTTCGTCCCTGTGTCCGGACCAGGAAGCCATAATTTTGCTATCCTTTTCAATAAGCTTCTCGCACAGTTCTTCAGCTACGGGTACCAATCCCAGAGGAGTTTCATAGCCTTTGCCCGTAAAAACGGAAACCGCAGGGAAATATTCACGATGGCTTGGTGAAATAATGGCTATTACAGAAAAATTTTTGTCAACCAGCAATTTATATCCTGTGGCAGCCACACTTCCCGAATACATGTAACCCGCATGAGGACATACCAGAGCTTTTAATTCTCCCTCGATGGTGGGAGGATTCGCCTCTTCTAACATCTGATCTATCTCTTTGGCCAGTATGGAGGGATCACCAGGATAAAAGGCATCGGCAACGGCGGGGCGCCGCACATCTTCCTTGGTAATTGTGTGCATGAAAATCCACCTGCCTTTAAGTTTTAGTAATTATTTAATATCAATTTAATAAAAAAATTTCCGATGTCAAGAAAAATTTAATTATTTAATCTGCAATCTCTCCGATAATTATTAGGCCAACCGGTAGGAGTCAAGCGACAGCGCAAACAGCCTGGATGGCGATTACTGTTCGGGTCAATGGTCGCCTGGTAAGGCAAACTCCTACCGGTTTTTTTCTGATAAAAAATTCAACAATTCACTTAACTTTTGAATGCGCAGGCATTTTAAATTTTCGAATTTCTTTAACGGATCATATAATATGCCAGTCAGGCCAGCATTCTGTGCCCCCACTATATCGGTTTCATAAATATCTCCCACATAAAGTGTTTCATGACCCGAAACTTTAAATTTTTTTAAAGCTAATTTAAAAATTTCTACCTGAGGCTTACGAAATCCCACTTTTTCCGAATCGATAATAATCTCGAAATAATCAGCCAGTTTTACCTGCTGTAAAAGTGTCTCCAATCTACCATCTGAGTTTGAAATTACCCCGAGATGATAACCTCTGGCTCTTAATGCGCTTAATACTGGTCTTGCTTCCTCATTTACATGACTCCAGAGATTTTTCTCTAAATGGTGCTTCCAGAGTTTTGCAAAGATTTCAGACAAATCCTGTTCAGCAACTCCCAGGGCTCGAAACCAGGTACCAAAAAATAATTTCCAGGGTTTCGTGGAAGGGTGCTTCAAAACCTCCAGTTTTGCTTCAAACTCAGCATCTTTCAATTGTGCCACCGAAACCTGTACCCCATGGTCAGCGAGTACATTTTTTATGAAAGCGTAATCCGGGAAAATTAATGTATTACCGGCATCAAAAAATACAGCCCTGATTTTTTCAAATTTCATAAACTTAGACCTCTATTTTCATTAAATCACGACCTAAAATGGTATCCGGAAATATTTTTTGTGCTTGCTGCAGAAGTAGCCCTTCATCCCTTTCCTTGTAACGCGCACTTATATGGGTAAGGACTAATCTTCGGGCTCCAGCAGTTCGGGCCACTTCGGCAGCCTGAACCACCGGGCATTCCACGGTGGTTTGCGCCCAGTCGGTCTGACTCTCATCGAAACTGCCATCGTGAATCAATAGGTCTGCTTCTCGCGCCAGTTCGATGGCATTTTCACAGGGTCGTGTATCCAGACAGATAGCAACTTTTTTGCCAGGCCTCGGAGGACCAATGACCTGTTGTGGGCGAATGATTCGTCCATCCGGTAGTTGAACTTCTTCCCCCTTTTGTAAACGATTTCTCAGTGGCCCTTCAGGGATCCCCAATTTTTCTGCTTCCACTACATTAAATTTACCCCGTCGAGGTTTTTCTTCAAAGCGATAGCCCAGAACGGTGGCTGTATGATCGAGGGGGCGAGCCTGAATATAATATTTCCTGAATTCCCACGTCTTTTGTGAAGTAGTTTTTGCCACTTCCTCAAATAACAGCGGGTATTCCAGCTTGAAATGGGAAAATTCCTGCATAAATTGTACATATTTTTGAATTCCTTCCAGAGCAAATAAAGTGAGTGGTTTTTCACGACCATTAAGCTGCAAAGAAGTTAATAGACCCGGCAGGCCATAAAAATGATCTCCATGAAAATGAGTAATCAGGACCTTACTTAATTTGCCCGGGCGTAACCCTGCCTTCTGGAATTGAATTTGTGTCCCTTCCCCGCAATCAAATAGTAATATCTCGCCTTCATAACTTAAAGCTATGGAAAGCGGAAAGCGCTTTTTGGTTGGTAAAGACCCGCCTGTGCCCAGAAGAGTAATCTCCATCTTATTGCATCACCTCTTTCAGGGTTGTTTGCATTTCTCCTTTTATGGCTATGAAAACCCCGCTCAGGATTAATAGCCCGCCCAGCATTTTAAATTGCGTAATGGATTCGCCCAGAAAAATATAGGCCAGAATGGTTGCACCAATGGGTTCGCCTAACGTTATGATGGAAACAAGCGCAGCAGAAACGTATTTCAATGACCAGTTAAAGGATGTATGCCCGATCACCTGAGGAATAAAGGCAATTAAAAACAGAAGTAAATAAACCTGCTTCGAATATCCCAGAAAATTGAGGCGAAATGCCGCAGTAAATAAAAGAAGTATCAGAGCACTGCTGGAATATACCAGGGTTACATAGGCCTGGGTACTGATTTGATGGCGCAACTTACGTCCGATGAGATAATACCCAGCTACGGCAATGGCTCCCAGTAAAGCCAATGAATCGCCGAGAATAATTTTTCTCCCTTGCGAAAAATCTTCTAAACTTAAGATGATGGACCCGGTGAATGTTAGGACAATTCCATAAATTAGTAATCTGGATATTTTTTCTTTTAAAAAAATAATCGTACCCAGTGCCACAAAAATAGGTGAAGTGGAAACCAGAATCACCGAACTGGCCACACTGGTAAATTTTAGAGATGTGATCCAGGCGGCAAAATGTAAACTCAAAAACACGCCAGAGCCAAAAGCCAGGATCAGATCGACTTTTTTGAAATTATGCAAAGGGTTAATCTTTTGAATAGCACTGGTAAGGATAAAAAATAATGCCGCAAAAGTAAGCCGATAGGAAGCAATGACCATAGCCGGAGCGTCACATAATTTTATCAAAATGGAAGCCGAGGAAATTGCTAAAACACCTGTGAAAAAAACACTCAGTAAAATAATCGGATTTATGGTGTATTTCATATTTTGTAATTTCCATAAACTTCGTAGAAAAGAAAGCAGATTTACGCCTCATCAAATACAAAACAATATAGAATAATAGATTTAAAATTCAAAATTTTTCTGTATATATTGCACGCGACCCGGGTTGTGCTTTTTAAATTTTCAAAAAGAGGCTCCCAGCAGGACCGTAAGGGCTGGCAGACTCATTACTCCATCAATCTACTACTTCATTACTC
>CAZMEG010000111.1:1300-8710 GCA_964565205.1 uncultured Cytophagia bacterium | reverse complement strand
ATCTAATAATGCGTGAATTCCCTGAAATTATTGAGCTTGCAGATCGATATATGCAACAACTGGTCTTCGATTATGGAATTGAATATTACAACTTTTATCAGGACACTAGTTTCACCCAATTTTACAATTACTTTTTTAATCTGGATCATCTAAATGCAATGGGGGCCAAAGTTTTTACAAGGAAACTGAAAAATATCTGTGAAAAGCGATGTGCTTTTCGAAGCAATGTCCAATCCATGAAAAGAGAGAAATTTACTGTCAAATCACTTGATTTTACTCAATAAAGTAAAAACAGAATGAACCTTTCAAATAAGAAAAAGACTTCTCTTTCTTCAGAAAAATCTCAATTACTGAAGCAATTATTACAAAAAAAGGGGATTAAATCAATTCCCAGCCACACCATTCCTCGACGCAAGGATTCAGACCCTTTAGTTGCTTCTTATTTGCAGGAAGGACTATGGTTTCTTGAACAGTTTGATCCGGGCAAGCCAACCTACAACGTCCCTGGTGCTACTCGCATGGTTGGCCATCTTGATCTTGATGCTTTGCAGAGAGCCTTAACCGAGATCGTTCGTCGCCATGAGTCCCTTCGTACCACTTTTGTGATGAAAAATGGTTTGCCCCATCAAGTGATTGCTCCTGCTCAACCTGTCGTGTTAGAAGTAATAAATTTAGAGTCCCTTGCAGAAGCTGAACGCGAGGCGGAAATGCTGCGTCTGGCCACGGCTGAAGCGCGTAAACCCTTTGATCTGGAAAAAGGCCCGTTATTTCGATGTTTCTTGATTAGGTTAAAGGAAAACGAGCATGTCCTGGTTTTGAATATTCATCATATCGTCACTGACGGTTGGTCCATGGGCGTATTTACTCGCGAACTTATAGCATTATATGAAGCTTATTCTCAAGGTAAATCTTCACCTTTGCCCGAGTTACCGATTCAATTTGCCGATTTTGCTATCTGGCAACGCAAATGGCTTCAGGGTGGCCGTCTTCAACAGCAATTATCTTTCTGGGAAAAGCAATTAAATGGCGCCTCTTACACTTTGCAGTTACCCACAGATCGGCCACGTCCGCAATTTATTACCTGCAACGGGAATCATATAACCATTACCCTCTCCAAATCTCTTAGTGAGGCTTTACGAATGTTAGCACGACGCGAGGACTTCACTTTATTCGAAACCTTGCTAAGCGCTTTTAAAATTTTATTAAGCTTTTACAGTGGTCAGGAAGATATAATAGTAGGCTCCCCCGTAGCCAATCGAAATAAAAAGGAAATAGAAGACTTGATCGGTTACTTTGTGAATATGTTGCCTCTCCGAACAAAGTTATCCGGAAATCTTACCTTTAAGGAACTTCTTAATCGAGTTCATAAAACTACCGAAACTGCCTATGCCCATGCAGATGTGCCATTTGGAAAAATTGTGGAACATTTACGTTTACCAAGAGATCCAAGTCGTAATCCGATTTTTCAGGTGGAGTTTATTTTACTATCTTATGATCATGCCCCGGCTATTTATGGGTATGGTTTTCGTTCACCTATTAAGAGGTCTTTAAAAGTTTCAGATTTGACCCTGATACCCGTTGAAGTGGAAAGTGGGGTGGCTAAATTTGATTTAGTCGTTTTGCTGTGGGATTTACCAGAAGGAATTAGCGGTACCTTTGAATATAATGCTGATCTCTATGAAGAATCCACCATTAAACAAATGATTCAACTTTATAAGATTCTTTTAAATCACATTATTTTACAGCCTGATATCAGACTGAAATCTCTCAAAGACTTTCTTAATAAGACTATGAAAAGCAATAATACTGTCACTAAAATATCAAAAAAAGCTAACTTCATAAAATTAAAAAATACCAGAAGAAAAGTCGCCATTAAAATTGAACAGGAGGATTAAAATGACTGTTATTAAAAAAAATTTAATGAAAGAAAAACATTTGCCGAAGACACGCAGGAAAAGTTTGATCTCGTCTCAAGAAAGCTGGATAAACACTTCCTATTTGTTCCCGGATAAAAAAATACCTTTTTTGATACAACCAGCTCTTGATGGAATGGATTTAATCGAATGGGCGGAGAATAACCGATCCTATATTGAGGAGTTGTTGCTGAAACACCGGGCTCTACTTTTTAGAAATTTTAATATAAAAAGCGTGGAAGATTTTGAAGCCTTTGTTAGAGCTACCTCGGATGGTGACCTTTTAGAATATCGCGATCGAACTACTCCACGTCATTCTGAAGGAGGACAAACCGGCAGAATTTATATTTCAACCATTTACCCTTCGGAACAGCGAATTAATCCCCACAATGAAGGCACGTACTGGATAAGATGGGCAAGAAAACTCTATTTTTGTTGTCTGGTAGCTCCAGAAAAAGGAGGCCAGACACCGATATTTGATGTTCGGAAGGTTTATCAACACATCGATCCTGAAATTCGTAATCGATTTATGGAAAAAAAGTGGATGTTAGTACGCAACTTCAATGATGGTTTTGGTTTAACCTGGCAGGAAGTATTTCAAACCGAAAATAAAGCAGAGGTTGAAAAATATTGTCGGGAAAACAATATAAAATTTGAATGGAAAGATAATGACAGACTTCGCACCTGTTCCATTCGTCCCGCAGTTAGAAAACATCCTGTAACTGATGAACCTGTTTGGTTTAATCACGCAGCATTTTATCACTATAGCTCTTTGGAACCCACCTTGCGTGAAGCCCTTCTATCAGAATTTAGCGAAGAAAATTTACCTTATAATACCTTATATGGGGATGGAACCCCTATTGATCCTGAAGATGTGGAACACATTCGCCAGGCCTATGAAAAGGAGAAGGTCATGTTTCCATGGCAGGAGGGTGATATTATGTTACTCGATAACATGACAATTGCGCATGCTCGCGAACCTTATGTGGGTGATCGGCGGATTATCGTGGCTATGACCGAACCGGTTGGTGATACCAATTAATCTATGTTCTAAATTACTGCGAAATCTAAATTAGAATATTTGAGCAGAAAATTATGAGTACACAAGGAACCGCTCTTGAACATCCTGACACTTCCCCTTCCATTAATCATTTGAGCGAATCCGAGAAGCATTATTTACTCATCGAACTTAACCAGACACGCCAGGATTTCCCCAAAAACAAGTGTATTCATCATTTAATTGAAGAGCAGGTTAAAAGAACTCCGGACAATGTAGCCATAATTTTTCAGGATAAGCAATTAACCTATAAAGAACTCGATGATCAAGCCAATCAATTGGCCGGTTACTTACAAAGATTGGGAGTAGGTCCTGATGTACTGGTTGGCCTCCATATGGAGCCTTCTTTAGAAATAATGGTAGGTTTGTTAGGTATCTTAAAGGCCGGTGGCGCCTATGTACCTATGGATCCGGATTATCCTTTTGAACGTTTGAATTTTATTTTAAAGGATACTCGGGCACCGGTTATCCTTTCTCAAGAAAAGTATTTCTTGCCGGAATGGCAGAAAACAACTCACATAATTTGTGTGGATAAAGACTGGAAAAATATAAGTAATGAGAATTTACCCCGGGTTAAATCTGTAGTAGATGTTCGAAATATTGCCTACATAATTTATACTTCAGGTTCTACTGGCCTTCCGAAAGGAGTTATGGTCTCACACCATAATTTGGTTCACTCAACTTATGCGCGTATCCTTTATTATCAGGAGCCAGTGGGACGCTATCTTTTACTTTCTCCTTTTTCTTTTGATAGCTCGGTGGCGGGTATCTTCTGGCCTTTAATTCAAGGGGGAACCCTGGTTTTACCTCCTGCTGATGCTCGTCGAGATCCCGAAACGATTACCGAAATGATTGCTAAATATCAAATCACGCATATGTTATGTCTGGCTTCACATTATTCCAATATATTATCTGCAGCAACACAGGAGAAAATGGCTTCCCTGCGTACAGCCATAGTTTCGGGAGAAATATTTTCCATGTCTTTAATTAACAGACATAATGCTTTGGCGCCGCAAGCTAAGTTATACAATGAATACGGTCCGACCGAGGCCTCTGTCTGGTGTATTGTATTTAATTGCCATAATTCTTTTCCGGGAAATAAAGTACCTATTGGACGACCCATTGCCAATACACAGGTTTATCTCCTGGATTCGCAATTACAACCGGTAACCATGGGAATGCCAGGTGAATTGTACATCGGTGGTGAGGGAGTTGCCCAGGGTTATTTAAATCGCCCCGATCTTACTGCCGACAAATTTATTCCAGATCCTTTTTCTAAGGAAAAAGGAAAACGTTTGTACAGAACCGGAGACTTAGCACGTTATTTACCGGATGGTAATCTTGTATTTTTAGGCCGAGAGGATGATCAGGTAAAGATTCGAGGTTACCGGATTGAGTTAGGTGAAATTGAAGCCGTCTTAAGTCAGTATCCTAATATTAAAGAGTTAGTTGTGCTATGTCGTGAAGATGTCCCCGGGGACAAACGCCTGGTGGCCTACCTGGTAACCGAAGATGAGCCAGTACCCACTATCACCCAATTACGTGAGTTTGTAAGCAACAAATTACCCGAGTATATGGTGCCTGCACACTTCGTATTTCTGGAGGCTTTACCGCGCACACCTGTGGGTAAAATAGATAAAGAAGCTCTTCCGGCACCCGCACAGAACAGGTCTCTTTTAGGAATGGGCTTTGTGGCTCCTCGCACTTCCGTGGAAAAAGTTTTAGCTGGCATATGGATGGAAGTGCTTAACGTTGAACAACTGGGAGTAAAAGATAATTTTTTTGAATTAGGCGGTAATTCAATTTTGAGCATCCAGCTTGCTTCTCGAATTCGGGATAATTTTCAAGTAGAAATTCCCATCCGGACCATTTTTGAAAAGCCAACCGTATCTGAACTGGCTCAATGGTTAATTGAGACCCATGGTAGCGAAAAAATAAATAAAACAGCTCAGTTGCTGTTAAAAGTAGCTGAAATGTCAGATGAAGAAGTAGAATTGATGTTACAAAATAAAAAGAACATTTCTAACACTCTCTAATTATGGTGGCCGTAGCTCAATAGGAAGAGCAGCAAAGTTTAGTGTCTTTGCGGTTGTAGGTTCAACTCCTACCGGCCACCCAATCTTTATAATCTCTCTAACTTAAATATCTTACCGCTATAATTGTAATTCAGTAAATTTATTGTTAGATGGAGTAATTTATATGTCTACGATTTTACTTTACCATCAAGATGATTATATGACTTCTTTTGAGGCTACGGTGTTAAAAGTGGACAAGGCCGCAAGATATATAGTGCTTGATGCGACGGCTTTTTACCCAACTGGGGGTCATCAAAGAAGTGATCAGGGCTTTATTAAAAAAGATCGGAAAAAGTATCTCGTAATCACTAACGTACAGAAAAGTGATTCCGGAGAAGTGTATCATTATTTTGAGGACTCAAAACTTGAGATTCAAGCAGGTGACAAAGTACAGGGGGTCATTGACTGGAAAAGACGCTATCAGCACATGCAGCTACATACCGCGCAGCATATTTTTTCTCGATGTGCCAGGGATCGCTTTGACGTGGAGACCGGTCGGGCTGATTTTTCACATGAAGGGGGTATGATGGTTATGAATCTACCGCTTACCATGGAGCAGGTTATGGTACTGGAAGAAGATGTTAATCGAATCATTCTCGAAAATCGCAAAGTATATCGCACTGTTGGGGAAAACGGGAAAATAACCATTACAATCGAACATCTTGATAAAAACCCTTGCGGAGGGACTCATGTGAGGTCTACCTCGGAAATTGATTTGTTTAAGATAACCCGAATCAACGATAGAAACATTTATTATCAGGTAGGGAGAAGGGCAAGACAATTGACTCTGCGAATGGCGAATGCTGTTCTCGAATCCAGTAAATTACTGCAATTATCCGATTTCAATAAGTTAACTGAAAATGTAGTACATCTTTTGAAAGAACGGGAACAGGCTCAGGAAAAATTGAGAACATGGAAGGAATATTTAACTCAACAAGAGATTTCCCATGCTAAACAGACTCCTTTGAGTTTTAATAATACATTGACCTTGTATAGCCTGAATTTACCTCATCTGTCCAGTAATGAAGTAAAAAATCTACTTAAAAAGCATTTAATTGAAAAAAATCAGGTGTGGATTTGTCTCGCTGATAAGCGTAATATTTTGATTTCCAGCACAACCAAAGTCATTAACGCAAATGAAGTACTCCAGAAGTTTATTAATAAATGGGGAATGCGTGGTGGCGGGAATTCCGGGATTGCACAGGGTGGGCCTGTTCCTGAAAATATTGCCAATCCTTTAAATGAAGTTACTGATTGGCTGTTGAAGATTGAAAAGCATAAAAAGAATTAGGGGGAAGGAATGTTAACCCAATATGAAAAGAAGCCAAGTTTTGTTCATTTACTATTAACCATGGCCTGTAATCTTCGATGTCCACAATGCTTTGTGGACGCCGGTATTAAACTTAAAAATGAAATGACCACTCTGGAATTATTACGAGTGGCTGATGATCTGGTGAAAATGGGGGTTCATACTTTGCATGTGGAAGGGGGAGAAGCACTTTTAGCCCCTGATGCCATTCTGGTGCTCAAGCGATTAAGCAAGTTGCGAGATGTTTTACTCGTTACCAATGGGACATTAATTAATCAAGAAGTTGCCTCTAATCTTGCCAGAGCCGGTATGAAAAAGGTGGCGCTCTCTCTGGATG
Source organism: uncultured Cytophagia bacterium (assembly GCA_964565205.1). Lineage (GTDB taxonomy): Bacteria > Zhuqueibacterota > Zhuqueibacteria > Oceanimicrobiales > CAZMEG01 > CAZMEG01. The sequence continues at coordinate 2,019 of CAZMEG010000111.1, read as the reverse complement.
GAGCCACTGCTGAGACTCACAATTATTTCAGACCCGGAACATTTGATAAAATTGTGAAGGCCATTTATTTACTCAGAGAAGCAGGAATTGCTGTACGAATTAGTACCACATTGATGCGCCCCAATTATAAAGAAGCCACATTATTACTTGATAAATGTCTGGACTGGGGAGTCGAGATTTTAAACTATGATGCTTTTGATATGATTGGTCGTGGTATGCAACACCCTGAATTGCAGCTTTCTGCTCACGATTGGCGAGTTATCGCATTTGAACTCCTGCCAAGAGCCCTTGAAGTCAGTTCACAGATGCAGGTTAAAGTCGCTATTCCCAGTCGATATGTCAAATTACTGGATCTGGATGTAAGTGATCCGCATTTTGAGTGGATTTCTTGTTCATCGGGTAGGTCACAACTATCGATTTTACCGGATGGATCCGTTATACCCTGTTTTGTCTTAGCCACCATGCCCGAATACGTAGCCGGAAATGTAAAAGAGGAACCTTTACATGAAATATGGGAAAATTCTGTTTACATGAAATATTACAGGACACTGGAGGGTAACAAGCGGTGTCCCCTGGGATATGAAGGACATTTATTTTTTAGTAATACAAGAACGGGGTAAGACTAATGAACAATCAATATGAAAAATTATCAGAATTTGATCCAGAAATTTTTAACGCCATTGTTAAGGAAACCTGGTATCAACACCATACCTTGAGGT
>CAZMEG010000111.1:0-1290 GCA_964565205.1 uncultured Cytophagia bacterium | reverse complement strand
CCTTGAGGTTGATTCCATCAGAAAATTATATTTCACCGCGCGCACTAAATGCTATTGCTTCTTTAGCCATTAATAAATATGCTGAAGGGTATCCCGGTAAAAGGTACTATGGAGGTAATCAAATAATAGATCGCATAGAGACCATTGCAATTGAACGAGCTCGAACCTTATTCAAAATGGACCATGCCAATGTTCAGGGATATTCGGGTTCACCGGCAAATTTGGCCATATATTTTGCTTTATGTGATCCCGGAGATACAGTTATGGGAATGTACTTACCCAGCGGGGGGCATTTAACCCATGGCTGGAAAGTAAATTTTTCGGGTAAATTGTATCATGCTGTACAATACGCCGTAGATGAAGAGACCGGACTCCTTGATTATGATAACATAGCCAAACTGGCAAAAGAACATAAACCCAAATTGATCTGGGCTGGTGGGACCGCTTATACAAGAGAATTCGATTTTCCCAAATTTGCAGAAATTGCAGAGGACGTCGGTGCTCATTTTATCGCAGATATCTCCCATATCAACGGTCTGATAATTTCTGGTTTACACAGTGATCCAGCCCCTTATGCCAGTGCAATTATGACAACCACTCATAAACTTTTACGAGGTCCACGAGGAGCCTTGATATTATGTAAAGAAGAGCTCGCCCAAAAAATAGACCGAGCTGTTTTCCCGGGATTGCAGGGTGGTCCCCATGAACATACTATTTCTGGTATTGCGGTATGTTTAAAAGAAGCCAGCACCGAAGCTTATAAACAATACTGTACCCAGGTTGTGAAGAATGCCAAGGTACTGGCAAGTGAATTGTTACATCACGGCTTTAATCTGGTTACAGGCGGGACCGATAATCATATGATTCTCGTGGATTTAACTAACAAAGATGTTACAGGTAGCATCGCCCAGGTGGCTCTGGAAAAGGCGGGTATTATTGTTAATAAAAATACTATTCCTAAAGAACCACGTTCTCCTTTTGATCCATCCGGCATAAGAATAGGAACCCCGGCGGTGACTACCCGTGGTTTTTGTGAGACAGAAATCAAAGAGGTAGCACAATTGATTGCTCAAGTCATAAAAGACCCAGAGGATGTAAAAAATTTAAATAATGTTCGTAATCGTGTAAAAGAACTTTGCGAATCTTACCCCCTGTGGTATGACCATGACGATCTTCTTTCCTATGCACAAAAAATTAGCCTTGATGATTTATAATGGGAAAATCCATGGATATAACCCATATATTCATAAATGTTTTTTAATTAATTAATCGAGGTGATAAAATGGAACA
>CAZMEG010000110.1:6450-8752 GCA_964565205.1 uncultured Cytophagia bacterium | reverse complement strand
TTCACCAGGATCATCTTACGAGTTTGTTTAAACTTCCCGGCGCTGATTTTATAAATATAGATACCACTGGCAACCGGCCGCCCGGAAAGGTCTTTTCCATCCCATTGTACCGTATAACTTCCCGCATTCTGATATTTATTAACTAACTCTTCTATCTTCCTTCCATTCAAATCATAAATGATAAGGCTTACATATCCTGCACGTGGTATCTGATAGGAAATTGTGGTGGAAGGGTTAAAGGGATTCGGGTAGTTTTGTTCTAAAACAAATACCTGAGGAACTGAAATTTGGTTATTTATATTTGACTCCCAATCGTTACTACTAAATGAAACTCCAGCTTTGGTTGCACCGGGACCGGAGGTCTTGATTATGTTAAAGCTATCCGTGTCAAGTACACCACCACCGGAAAAATTTCCTACCTTCATATTAAAGACATAAGTTGCAGGTGGCGGTTTACTGGGTACTTCCATAGTCAGAGTAGTAGTAAATGTTCCACCTGCGGTAACCGTTACAGTGAACGGTCCAAGTTGCGGCCCAATTTCCTCACCACTGGGAATAGTAACGGTGTTCCAGTAATCAACCGTCCAATCCATATTGGTATTATTTGTCAGAGTCACATCAAAATCAAAAAATCCGCCACCAGGTGGAATTATCACCGGTGGATTCTGAGGAGTAGCGGTTATATCAACAACCGGGGGCATGCCGCCACTTATGCCATTGGCCAGCACAAAATTTGAATGCATCGTTTGAATGGCCAAAGGAATAATCTGATTCTGAGGTGGCCAGAAACCGGACCCACTGCATTCAACTGTCCAGGAAAATGCCTTATTTTTTAATGTTTGCTCCCCATAGAACCAGTCATTGGAATAACCATTCACTACATAGCCCAGTGTTTGCGATGGAGTACCATACGGGAAATTGTTAAAAATCTGCATCTGCTGAGAAAAGGCGACAAACTGGGCATGATCCGGGGTGAAAAAATTGGGCAAATATCCCCAGGGAAAATTAAAGGTACCAGCTACGGAGTGGTAATTAAATACCATGGTAAAATTATGACTTATAGCAAAGTTCTGTATAGCCTGGGTTTCCGGTTCCGAGGCCGGGGCTGTACCTCGATACGTGGAGCTGGAAGGGTTGGGACTGGAACCGCTATTATTAAATCCCCATTGATAGTCAAAATTTCGATTGATATCGACTCCAAATATACCATTGCCATTATTCCGACGATTCTTCCGCCACATGCCTCCGCCGTTGGGATTGGTCATTTCGTTGTAAACATAACCATCCGGGTTGATGCACGGGATGAAATAGAGTTCCCGATTATCCACCAGAAAAGTCACTACCGAATCCGTGCCGTAATTTTCCAGGAGATACCACATATAATACATCACCGAGGCCATACCCTGAGGCTCACGAGCATGCATGAGAGCCGTATATAAAATCTCCTCCTCGTTCTCTTTAATATTGGGATTGTCCGATATTTTCACCATCCAGATATCGCGCCCTTCAATGGATTTGCCAATAGATTGTTTTGGCGTTATGAGATTAGGGTAAAGCGTGACCATTTCATCCAGATCCTGAACGATCTCATCAAAAGTATAGTAACCGCCCATGCTGCCGAAACCAAACCCCTGAAAGCCGTATTTTTGTTTCATCCTTGCTTCGAGGTCGGCAAGTTCAGCCTGACTGAGCTTTGGACGACTTCGATATTCCGCTTCCAGATCTTCAACTAAAATATCATAGGCCGTCCATATTTTTTTCAGATGGTTCAATTCCCAATTGTTCAATACAACATCAAAAGAATTCCCATGAAAAATGATATGATCAAATACCAGGCCAGCCCTGTTGATTGTAATAATGTCTTGAGGAGTGTTTATATAAACTCTAACCTTACTGTATTTGACAGGAAGTTCTTGCCCGCTTAAAAAGTCAACTAAACTTATTGTTAAACTCAAAAAAGAGATAAAAATAACCAGAATAAATTTATGTGATCGGCTCTTCATTTGAATTCTCCGGTTTATTCTTTAATTATTAACGTCCTCCCTTTCCCTCTACGATCAAAAGTAAAACTGGCACTATTTCAGTAAAACCATTTTACGGGTTCGAGTAAATTGGCCGGCCTGAATTTTATAAATATAAACTCCTGAGGCTACCTTCTGCCCTGCCTGGTCTCTGCCATCCCATTGCACCGCATATGAACCTGCCTCTTGAGTTTTATTTGTTAGTTCTCGAACCACCCGACCGATTAAATCGTAAATGATAATCTTCACATGTTCTGCTTTTGGAAGCTGATAGCGAATGG
>CAZMEG010000110.1:0-6440 GCA_964565205.1 uncultured Cytophagia bacterium | reverse complement strand
TGGGATAATTTTGTTCTAAAACGAATGCCTTGGGTACTTTTTCCTCCAATACCATTTGTTTAGTTTGCGTCTCCCATTTTCCATACCAATTAGTTGTAGTTACCGTATTTTTATTAGGTCCAGTAGATTTGGTAAAATTAAAACTATCCGTTGCAACAGTACGATCAGGAAAATCCCCCACATTAAAAATATAGGTATAAGTTCCCGATGGTGCTCCTGCTGGCACATTTTGAATGATACTGGATTTGCCCACAGTGGCTCCTGCCGGGAAATCAAGATTTATGGGCCCAATTGTAGGGCCAATTTTTTCACCATCAGGTAGGACGATGGTGTTCCAGACCTCAAAAAACTGAGTAGAACTGGTATTATTGGTCAGTGATATATCAAAAGTAAACGTTCCACCACCAGAAGGAATAATGATAGGCGGATTATTTGGTGTTAGACGCAGGGACATATCATTGGGCAAATTTGGGTCAAAGCTAAAAACAAAAAGGCCATTCTGTATATCTGAAATCAGAATTTTACCTGAAGGGAAAAATGGAAAAGCTCCCCATGCCCCATTAAAGCCACCATTTAAAGGTGACGTATCGTAGTAACCAGCTTCAAAAATATTGTTCGGGTTTGAAATGTCTACAATCCGTAATCCATCTGCATAATGGGAAATATAAGCAAAATTGCCATTAATATGGGTATTATGGGCTAATTTACTAGGACCCAGATACTCATCTGTAATGAAAACATTATTAAGATTTCGAATGTCCCAGAGCTTAACCGTTTTATTGGTTGTTTCTTCGGTGGTCATCAAAAAATTGCCATCATCACTCAGCCACGCATTATGTACAAATCCCGCATTGGGTATGGAAAAACGAGAAATTAAAACAGGGTTGAAAGGATCAGACAAATCAAAGATTCCGATTGAGCCTAAATTTCCTTCGGAGACATAGACGATATTGTTTCGTGCATAAATATCATGAGCAGAACTACCAAAAGTGGACAATTGAACTGGATTTAGAGGATCTGCAAGACTGATAGCTCGTACGGGCTGGCTAAAACTCCCTTCGGCATAAAGCATTGCATTGGGTACATCAATATAAATGTTGTGCGAGGTTTGAAAGCCGGTATAAGTGGCAGCCAATTCTGCCGAGACCGGTAAATTGGAAAGATCGATGATCTGCATTCCACCTCCCGTTTCATTTACCACGTAGGCAAAATTTTGAAAGGTTTTAATATCTCTCCAAGTTGAATTGGGTCCCGCAATAAATGCCACTTCAACAGCATTCCCAGAATTCGTAATGTCTACAATACTGAGACCATTCACAACTCCAAGTAATGCATATTCTCGTCCATCGGGGGCCGTATATCCCCAGCAATCATTATAAGAGCTGTATTGATCAAGATGATCGAGCAACGTCACATTGGGACTCCCCTGGCCATAGAGAGTGTAGGAGGTACAAATCATCAAAATTATAATACACAGCGTTAAATAGTATTTAAATTTTAAGTGCATTCAAATCTCCCTATTTCATTTTTATGGATATTAAAATTATTGAGCTACCCCTTAAGAGAAGGGGCAGCTCAAATGAGAAAACGTGTACCGTATTATTTTGTGAAGGCCATTTTCTTGATTAAAACACGATCCCCCGCCTCAAGACGGTACACATAAATCCCGGCCGAGACCGTATGTCCCGAACTATCCCGTCCATCCCACTTCACCGTCTTAAAGCCGGCCGACTGATAACCATCCACTAACGTCGCCACTCGCTGACCAAGCGTATTATATACCGTCAACTTCACATGCGTCGCCTCCGGTAACCCATAACGAATCACCGTCGATGGATTAAAGGGATTCGGATAGTTCTGATCCAAAACAAATCGCTCCGGCTTCGCCGACGACGCTACCACCACTGGCTCCCAACCATCCGCACCCCCCGCAACCTCGCTCGTCGCAGGTCCCGGAGTCTTGATGATCGTAAACGTATCCCGATCCAACTGCACGTTCGGAAACGTCCCAACCTTCATGTTAAACGTATACGTGTTGGGACGCACCCTGGAAGGTACTTCCATCGTAAAAGTCCCGCTAAAGGTCCCCCCGGCCGGTACCGTGATGCTCTGAGGAAAGATAGCCTTCGGAAAGGGCCCCACCTCCTCACCAGTCGGCAAAGAAACTGTGTTCCATATCTGCGCATTCAATGTCGTGCTCCCGTTGTTGTCAACCGTTACATCGTAATCGAAAACTAACCCTCCGGGCGGTACAATCACCGGATCCCCAGGCTGCGGCGTCACCGTGATATCCACCAATGGCGGTAAATTGTTCGGCTGAAATGCAGCAATGCGGGTTTGCCAGGGAGCAGAACCGGTGGTTTGGATATATTCGGTGGTATACCAGAAAGTGAAATCATCAGACGGATCAACTGTCATGGCACTGTAATCCCCCCAGCGTCCGGCCGGATGTAGCTGAGCACCAGTTCCTGCAATGACCAGCCCTTCCTGAAAGGTCATCTGGTTCAAAGGATCGCTGGCGAGCCTTCCGGTATAATGAATTGATGGGAAAGTGGTGTTACTGGATACGGAAAAACCCACCATGATATCCCCGTTACCATTCATAGCAATACTTGGCATCCAGCGATGATCGGAGTCAGGGGAATAGGTTCCCTGCTGATTGATCGTCCAGGAGCCGTAGGTAGAACCGGGGTTGCTCAATTCGTACCATCGAATACCTGCATGATTGACAAAGTCATTAACATCGACTGTATGGGTCGCAACCAAAGCCTGACGAGACCCTAAGTTACGAAAAGCCAGCCGATGCATCATAAAGAAAGCCAGATCATCCAGGTGCTGGGTTGTAGTAGGTTGTGGAATTCCCGGTGGAATGTTGCTATCAAATGGGGCAACCGGGAAGTTAGTTGGGCCAACCAGAGTAGAATTCCCTACATTATTCCAGTCGACAAATAATTCAAACATTACAATTTGATCATTGGGATCATCCTGGCCAAGAAAAATACCCGGTGTACCCGGAGGTGGCGGAGTTGGGCCATCTAAATCAGAAGGCAGAAATCCATCACGGGTGGTTAATGAACCCATAGAAAAAACCACCAGTTGGGGGGTACCCGTGGGGCTAATCATTTTCGCACGTTCAAATGCATAGGCATCCATGCTTAAAGAAACAAAATTCCTCACCGTGGCATAATAAGCATCTTCCATAACTCCTAATTTAGGATAATCATTGCCAGGAGTAGGAAAAGAAAATCGCCGATAGGTTCCAGTTGGATCCCCACTGGTGGAGACCGCCACACATTGTTCAGCCGCGGCTGAGACAGGGTTCGCGAATTGCGAAACAACCCATCGATCAGCAAGCTGATCATATAATACTACAGGGTCCCCGGCATTCTGAAATTCACAGGGTCCGCCAAAGCCTGCCCAAAAATTGTTATTCGGGAAGGGCCCCAGTACAGGATTGCCAGACTTGTCCCAGATCTCCGTTGATAAATTAACCATTTGCATCACATGGGTTAGTCCGACATCGAAGTTTGTATCTGGAGGCAAAACCCCGTTAACATTATTAACGCCCTCAAAACTCACAAGAGGAGGACCCAGAGTTTTGTTACCTTTTGTTGTCTGTAATGCTTGATCCAGACTTCCCTGGCTTTGTGAACCTTTGCGAATATCGAATCGATTTGGGATTTCACGAGGAGGTTGGACATACGGATTCCACTTTTGCATGGGTTGCACCATGTCTCGCAAAGGTGGAGAAACATCCATTCTATCAGGTAAAATAACTTTAACAGGACCAACAGCGCGTTGAGCCCATGCTATTGAAATGAATAAAAATATCATCCCTACACATAAGAATATTTTACGCATAATAATCTCCTTATTTTTAACAACTAAATACTTCTTTTCTTTTTTTAATTAATCCCTCTCGATTAAATAGAGGCGGAGAACGAGCCCCTTCTGATTGACCTTTATCATGAACACAACTTTTTAATACTTGAAATAAATTCAACAAATTCTGAATATTTAACTGTAGCTGAGCTTCACAATGAAATAAATAGTCCATTGTAATAACCAAATAAAATATTTGAAACTATCTAATTAAAACCATCTTTTTTATTGCAGATTTTGAGTTTGCTTCAAGTTTATAAAGATAAAGTCCTGCTGCAACAGCATGACCTGAAGCGTCTTTACCATCCCATTTTATTGATTTAAAACCTGCTTTTTGAAATTCATCCACAAGTTTAATGATTTTCTGCCCCAGTGTATTATAGATAGTCAAAGTTACATGACTGTCCTGATTAAGAGTGTAACGAATTATAGTTGAGGGGTTAAATGGATTGGGGTAATTTTGCTCTAATATAAAAAATTCAGGCTGATTTACCTTTGTAATTAATGCTTTTTCCCAATTTGTTGCCCAATCATTCACAGGGGAGTCTCCGCCCATTTTCGTTGTAGGCATGGTAGATTTTGTAAATGGGAAGCTATCTATGGCTATTATATTAGCAGAAAGCGGATTTGTAGAAAATCTGCCTGCTTGAAAGCTAAAAGTATAATTTCCCGCTGGAGCCCCGGCTGGTATATTTTGTACAATACCGGTCTTTGTAAAAACCTGACCTGGTAAGAAAGTACGTCTAAGAGGTCCAATCGTCGGTCCAAAGGTACTTCCATCGGGTAAAACGAACATATTCCATATATCAAAAGTGATGGCCACCGGGCCAACATTGGTTACTGTTATATCATATGTGAATGTACCTCCACCGGCTGGAATGACAATAGGTGGATTCTGCGGTGTTAGTTGTATCGTCAGATTTGGCGGGGATGTGGTAGGTTGAAATTTACCAATCCAGGTATGCCAATCTGCGTTAAAATCTTCCACCCAGTAATTAGTATGCCAGAAGGTAAAATCATCAGATGGATCCACAACAGTGGCACTATAATCACCCCATCGATTGGAGCCTACCTGGGAGCCCAGACTTTCAATCATTGTACCTTCAATCAATGTCATCTGCCCAAGAGGGTCATTGGCCTGGCGACCAACAAAACGAATCGTAGGCGTGGTAACGACGCTTGAAACTGTATAGCCCATCATAATGTCGCCGTTACCATTCATGGCGATACTACCATTCCATCGATGATCGGTGTCCGGTGCGTAGGTACCTTCTTGATAAAGTGACCATCCATTCCCACTGTTACGAAACTCATACCAGCGTATGCCAGCATGATCAGTGAAATCTCCCACATCAACTGTATGACAGGTCACCATCGCTTCGTGGGTTCCAAAATTTCGATATGCCACACGATGCATAAGAGAACTGCTTAACGCATCCACTCGTTGATTAGTGTTAGGCTGACGAATACAATCAGGGCTGAAATTACAAAGATTAGCATCAAATAACGAAACGGGTAAATTTGTTGGACCTGTTAACGTGGAATTCACCACATTATTCCAATCCACACTTAATTCGAACATCACAAGATGACTCTGTGGAACCGAGGGGTCTTCAATACCCAAGAAAATACCTGGCGCCCCAGCCGGAGGCGGAGTGACTCCATCAATGTCGGCGGGAAGAAAATTATCTGCTCCCGGAAGAAGAGCCTCTAAACTAAAAACAACAGCTCGAGCATTGGGATCCCCAACCAGCATTTTATCTCTTTCAAAAACATAAACATCATACTGACCAGCCGTTAAATTTTTCATACCCGCATAGTAGCCATCTGACCATACCGAAAGTTTCGGGTTGTCATTTCCCGGAGTATCAAATTCATAAAGGAAATATGCCCCTGTGGGATCCGAGGTCTGAGAAATAGCAATACACTCTTTTTGAGAAAAAACCATCTGACTCATTAACCAGCGATCTGCCAGTGGATCATAAAGTACAATCGGATCGCCATCATTATTAAATTCACATGCTCCTCCGAAACCACTCCAGATACTATTAATTGTAGCTGGTCCTACTAACATTACGCCTGATTTATCACCGACAGCGAAAACCATATTGACCATTTGAATTAAATGGTTCGGGCCAACATCGAGATTGGGATCGCCGGGCTCAACATGAGTTGGATTTTCATGAACCGAAAGGCCAGCAAAATTAAGAAGAACCGCACCTTCCTGTACATAATTACTACTTTTATGGGAGCCAAAATGAGTTGAATGGATTGGTTTGACGATATCCCGCAGGGGCTTTGATTTCGCCATCCTGCTTGGATAAATTAATTTGTCAGGACCAATCTGTTGTTGAGACCATGCTGAAGACAATCCAAAAATTATCATGCTTACAATATAAATAAAGTACCGCATAATTTACTCCTCTATATCGCAAAGCTTACGGACTACTAAAAATTAGTAGCCCGTAAGCAATTTACAGGTTATATAATTTATTTTGTGAAAGCCATTTTCTTGATTAAAACACGATCCCCCGCCTCAAGACGGTACACATAAATCC
>CAZMEG010000109.1:0-8933 GCA_964565205.1 uncultured Cytophagia bacterium | reverse complement strand
TATATATGGTTTAGTGGAAGAGGAGGAGGAACCATGAAAATATCTCCATCTCTAATTGAAAAAGCTTTCATCCTCTCTCTTATTTTTGTGTTTTTATTCACTCAAAAAAGTAATATTTTCGCTATGATTCCCAGGCAGGATAAGGTGCGGGTCATTTTTCTTGGGATTAAATTCAGGGATGTTCCTCAAAAGGTTCAGGATATTATTACATGGCGGATGAATGCAATTTTAGAATCGGAGAAAAAATTTTTACTTACCAAACCTGATGGCGCCGCAATTCTTTATGGGCAAAAAACCATCAAGAATCTTCTGGAAAATCAGGATTTAGCACAGATTCTTGAGTTTGCTGAAAGATATCATTTTGATTACGTTTACACAGGAGAATTAACCAATGAGGGACGGGACGGAGAAGATATATTTCTTGTGGGCGAATTAAACCGATTCGACCTTACCACCAAAACCAAAAACACCTACAAAGTGAATCAATCGTATAAAAAGTTCGGTAATGAGTTGATCAATTTTCGAGATAATTATGTTTATAAGACGGTTGAGGATGAATTTTCTGCAAAACCATGGATTGTGGGCGGTTTAATTGTGGCTGCCGTAATTGCTTCGGCTATCCTTATTTCCACCGGTGGGGGTATGGGCAACGATAAGGAGTTAGAACCTGTGGATGAATAAATTAAAGGATTTAACATGAAAGTATATAATATTCACAGGTTATTTTGCATCTTTTTAGGATTTTGTATTTTTTATTTATCCTGTAGCAAAGATAATAAACCGAAAGAAGAAGTTCGACCCTTTTTAAACATCGAAAAGGGAACCTTTGATGTGGATGTCATAATTCAGCAACCCGGAGAAACTACCGGTAATTCCTCCGGAACACCTCTTGGATCAGGTAAGTTATCGTTTAAATATTCAGGAGATATTGAAGGCGATTATTCTGTCTCAGGCTCTCTGGTGGTAAATCAACAGGAGAAGCAGGGAGTTGGGGCGGTTTTGTCGTTAATGGAAGACCTTATTTTCCCCGATCAAATTAATGAAGCCCTCAGTATCTTAGCATTTTATCCTCGAGGAGATGGTAAAGCTGATATTTTTCTGTTGGGGAACAAAACTGACTTCCCTGTTTCTTCGATTGAGCCTGGAGATGTATTTGGAATTGGCCCCTTAGACCCGTTTAACGGATTATTTTTAGAAGGACTTGATATCAATGAATTCTGGGCGGGTGAAGCCAATTTCCTCGAAACAGCAGAAAAAGCCTTTGTGATGACAGCCGGATTTGTAGAGATCGTTGCCAGGGACAGCAGTCATATCGTGGGTAACTTTGCCGGCACCACCGACCCAGATCGGAATGTGTTTAACCGGTATATTCCTTAATTGATGAGAGCAAAAAACATCATGTCCCCACGCTCTCCAAAAACACGCTGTCAGGGACCTCAGGGAGAGCGTCGAGCCATATATATAGGATAGAAGCAGTCTCTGATAGTCCCTGACCGCTATAAATTGTAGCTTTAAATAAAACCGATTACCTTTTTGGACAGCCTCGGGACTTTAAATTCCATATTACAGCAGCATCCCTTCCACAGTTATCGAGTTTTGTAAAGCCCTGTTTTAAATTAATTGCACGCACTTATTTTTTTGCAACTGGTGCAGGTTCTTCAATGAAAACATCTCGATTAAATTTAATTTTTGAGAAACGCAATTGCTGAGCAGTTAGATCTTCCTTATATGCAATCTTAACATCGGCAATTTCACCATCTTCGCCTTTAATTGGAATCAACTGGGGAAATACAAAGGCACTATATTTAGGGATGACTATTTTCTCGGCCCGTTTTTTTATGTTTTCTCGCCATTCCGGATTTACATGAGTCCCAAATCTCTCAAAAAACTCGGTCGTCCCTTCTGCATTACCGGTGGATTTCAGGGTTTGAAGTTTGTTTAGAATCGCTGCAATCCCTTCCCTGGCTTTATGAACATCATTAACTTTAACATAGTAATTTCCGTTCACCTGTACCATTTCCACCCCATAATCCTGGTCACCATTTTCGCCACCCTCCAGCAGAAAGGTTAAAATCAATTGATGGCCCCGTGCATGAGCTTCCCTGACCACATCACTTGTAAGTGTTCGATAACTGATGAGATGGTTCTGTAAGTAATAAATGTAGGCCGTCTTAATTATATTTTCGCGGTCTTTGTCGCTGAAAGCACCTATGTCTACCAATTTATCGTCGAAAATCTGGTACAAAGCTACCGCATCAGCCCGGCATTCTTCCAGGGCGGAGTAATCCTTGCCAATCAAGGCTCGCGGATCGGCAGTTAAATTGGGTTCGGGTTGTCCTGACCCATGACCAATAACTTCATGCATGTACACAATCCAGCGACGTGCCACCGGCTGATATTTTTTGTAGAGGCTTCGGTATTCAGGCAAATAGAATTCTTTCAGGATGGCATCGCGAATTTTTTCAGATCGAGCACTTTCAATATTGAGCAAAATGATATTTTTACTGCCATAATCCCGGCGAATATCAGAGTAATTGGGTAAATTATAAGCGGCTGGTGAGACCGGTCCTGAATCGCCGGTTTCCACAATAACGTTGACTACCTGCGCCACCGGTTTTTCAATTTCTGAGCGTTTGTATTTATCCGGCCAGGGCATCTTTTTTTCAAAATAGAGAGCATTTTCAGCCAGACGATCTACCAACCGTGAATCGGCAGCAAAACTTACATTGGCTTCAAACTGGCCTATGACACCGCGCGGGTCCATATACTGTTCTATGAATCCGTTTAAATAATCGATGGTAGTCCTGGATTTAAGCCAGTGAATGGAATATTCCCGGAACAGTCCCTCATCCCCGGTTTTATAAAAATCGATCAAAGCCTGTAATCCTTTGGCTTGTTCTTCACTTTCTGCATATGGCAGGGCTTTTTCCAACCAGTAAACGATAGTTTCCAGATATTTGCTATAAACGCCACCGATTTTAAATTCCTGCGGTACAATTTTATCTCCAACTTTAGCAAAACGAACATTTAATTTTTCTTTCCAGAAATTGGGTAATTTTTCCAGATCAGCCATGGTGATGCCAGGATCATAAAGATTCACGGCACTTTCGGCAATGATATCCACACCTTTTTCCTGATTCACTTCGATTGGTTCAACATTTTTATCAAAAATATGTGGTTCCAGTCGCTTAAGTTTGTCCTGCAATGTTTCTCCATCCTTAAGTTCAAATTGAGCGCCATGGTTCTGAGCATATTCGGCTGCTTTGCGCAACATTTCCGGTGTAAGGTGATAGGGAACAAATTTTTCGTGGCTGTAATGTTGATACTGTCCATGATTAATCCAGATATATTTCAAATATTCATGAACGGCATCGACTGTTTCTTTGTCCAGACCCTGGGAATGCAGGTAAATATTTTCCAGCAATCTTCGAATTTCCAGGGCATATCGATGGTTTTGAAGGTCCATAATCTCATTCCCTGCAATAGCAGCACGATATAAATAGTAGGCCAATTTTTTTTGCTTTAAGGATAATTGATCAAATCCCGGAGCGTCCACACCTAAGATCAGGTAATCCTGTCCATTGGGGCCCAGACGCTCCAGTTCACCTACCATGCGTTTTTCTTTCTGTTTAGCACAGGCCATTAATAGAAACGCTAAAAACACCCCCATTAAGATTGGAATCAATCGGTTAAATTTCATTTTGTCTCCTTCCATTGTTTATTGTGAATAATTCATTTAATCCATTGTGAATTATCATTTAATTTAAATTAAAGGTAGATCGATTAAAAACGCACGTTCAATAAACCAGTAAAATCCAAAAATAAAAATGATGGTCGAAAGGCCATATACTATCTGTTTTTGCCATTTCAATTTCGACAACTGTAATATCAGTGGAAAGCTAATAGAAACAATCACTAATTGACCGATTTCTACTCCCACATTGAACGCCAGAAGCGAAGGTACTAAACCTCGCGTAGGTAAACCCAGCTCATTAAGAACACCGGCGAAACCAAATCCATGCATAAGACCGAAAATAAAAGTAATCATCCAGCGATCCCTTGTATCTTTGACAAATAAATTCTCAAGGGCAATGTAAGCAATGCTTAGAGCTATCACAGATTCTACCAATCGACCCGGTAGTAACACAATTTGCAGGGCCGCAAGAATTAAGGTAATGCTATGAGCAACAGTGAAGGCTGTTACAATTTTTATTAAATTTAAAAATGTTCCACCCAGAAGGATCAAGCCGATTAAAAATAATATATGATCATATCCAAGAAATATATGTTCAACACCTAAATGCAGAAATTGGAGGACCTGTGAAATTAAAGGGTAATCACGGCCTTCAAAATGGAAGGTCTCTTCCGGGTAATCGGTCGTCAGTATAGCTTCCTGCAATTCACTACCGTAAATAATTTTAACCAGATTTTTATGACGAGCTCCAAACTCATCGAAAAAATTAACTTTTAAGGTAATTTTCCACAGTTGGACCGGTAATTTGGAGGTGAAATGAAAATTTAAAAAAGGAAATCCATTGTAAGTACTGGCATCCCAATTTTTCTTTTGTAACTCCAGTGGTTTACCAGCCACTATTATGGAAATATGATTTTGCACATAATCAAATATTTTTTCGATATGGTGCTGAATTTCATTTTTATCTATTTGACCATCCTTATTATTATCTAATAAAAAACGCTTGTCCAGATCGGAGAGATCAAAAGTCACTGTAGTAAAAATTGTACTATTTTTAATCTCGATGCTGGTATAACTGGTGAACAGATCGTGTGCATGCAATTGCGGAACCAAACTAAGAAGTGGAAAAATTATTGTGGCCCATATTTTTGTAAAAACGCGCATGCTCCAATCAAAACGCATCGGCAAGCCAGAATGTAATTTGAAAATTACGTAACTGACGAAGTTCGGATTCCAGATGCTGGGGGCTTTCTGTTCCGGTAATCTTCATCATTTTTTCTGGATCTAAAACACACCACATAATTCTGGTGTCCTGTTTTTGTCGGGCTGGAATATAACAGGCATTAAAAAACGGCTCATCACGGCGTAAACTAATCCGAGCCGTATAAAAATCCAGTTCTTCGAACATAACTCGCATAATTCTTCGAAAATATGCTGCGTAACTTTTCCAGGCACCGAATTCCAGAATCTCCAGTACACCTTGACGGATTTTTCCACGAACGTAACCGTTCAATTCCCCATCCCGTTCAAATACCCAGAAGGCATTGGGATCAACGACAGGATAATTAAACTGAGATTCCCAGTCTTCAGGGGTGCGGGCAATGGGCCCAATCCGATCCCGGTTAAATTCCTGGTGAATCGCAATGACTCGATCCAGGTCTTTATTCCTATCGAAAGGACGAACGCCGGAAGTATCGAATGCCTCAAATTGTTCAAAAGAGTATTCAATCATGGGCATGACCATAAAACCAAATTGTTGAAAAAGCTTAAAATCCATACCCGAAGTGACCACACTCATGGGAAAACCAAATTCTCGTAGCATATCCAGTGAATCTTCAATTAATTGAGTAGCCGTAGAAGGATCGGCATCAGGCAAGGTGGCTAAATGACCCAATCCACCCACCTGGACTTCCTTACCGGCAAACCACATTTTTTTGTCAAAAATCTGTATCGTACCGTAAAGCTCTTCCTTCTCATTTACAGCTACCCGGGTTTGCCATAGTTTATATTTAGGTTCGTGTTTTATTCTTTGGGCAAAATAAGCACGTGGGACATACGGGTTGGTTTGATGTAAAAGATCGAAAACTTTTTCTAACTCACTTTCGTCTTTAACCGATCGCACCTGTATCGACATGATTTCATCCCCTCCTTAATTTCCAAATTTGCCAATTACACTGGTTTGAGTTAAAAATTATGCCTCAAATCTGGATTTTGCAGCCGTGGCAATATAGGCGAACTATTTAAAATAATCAAGATCAAAGTTTGCTTTAGAGTACCTCATGTCTTTCTTCCGGGTGAAATTTAAAAGCCTCATACAACTCGTTTCGTAGACTTGCTTCACTTAACCCGCGTTTCAATTCCCCATTAATGGCTACCGAAATTTGCCCGGTTTCCTCGGAGATGACCACAATCACGGCATCAGATTCTTCTGAAAGTCCCAGGGCAGCTCGATGACGGGTTCCCAGACTGGGATCGATATTGGGATTTTGACTCAGAGGTAAAATACATTTCGCTGCCTCAATAATATCGTTTTGAATTATCACTGCCCCATCATGCAAAGGCGACCTGGGATTAAAAATTGAAAGCAACAAAGGCAAAGAAACCTCAGCCTGAATCTGTATGCCGGTTTCAATGATGGATTTAATCCCCATGTCCCGGGTTAACACAATTAATCCACCATAATAATTTTTTGAAATCTCGGTAGCTGCTTTGACCACCTCATCCAGAGCCTTACTGCTGGCCACTTTCACAAAATAGCGGATCAAACGACTCTGTCCCAGGAAAATTAGCATTCGGCGTAACTCGGGCTGAAAAATGATGACAAATGCAATCAACCATACGGTACGAAGATTGTCAAAGATCCAGGTTAAACCGCTCATATTAAATAATCGAGCGATCACAGAAATAAGCAAAATTAACATTAACCCGACAAACATCTGGGCAGCACGAGAGCCTCGAATAAAATAATAAAGCTTGTAAAGGATGTATGAGATGACAAAAATATCCAGAACATCAAAAATCCCTACTTTTAAAAAGCCAATTCTAAATAATTCTAAATTTAAATTCATGGATGCATTCCTACCTGAGATTTTCCAATTAAAGCATCAACAATTTTTACAGCACGTGCTACCTGTTTCACATCATGCACGCGTAAAATATGGGCACCGTTTTGTATGGCGACGGCACAGGCCGCCAGGGTTCCTTCCAACAGCTCCTCAGGCGGTAGATTTAACACTTTGCCAAGAAAAGACTTACGGGAAGGACCGACCAGAATAGGTAGATCGAAAATACTGAATTCTCTAAGCCTTCGAATGATTTCATAATTGTCCTGTAACCTTTTACCAAAACCTATACCGGGATCAAGAATGAGGTTTTCTCTTGGAATTCCATGGGTGATAGCAAATTGAATGCGCTGAGCAAAATATTCAAGGAGTTCTCCCATGAGATTTTCATAGCTCGGGTTTCTTTGCATTTCTTTAGGTCGCCCCTTTATGTGCATCAAAACCACCGGAACACCGAATTGGGCGACCACTTCCACCATTTGCGGGTCAAATTGCAAGGCGCTGATATCATTCACCATGTGGACACCTACAGACAAAGCTCTTTCGGCCACAGTTGCTTTGTAGGTATCAATGGAAATAGGAATTGATACGTTTGCCAGCAGCCCTTCAATAACCGGTAATACACGGCGTAACTCTTCATCCTGGTTGACCGGTTCAGAACCCGGCCGGGTTGATTCTCCACCAACGTCCAGAATATCCGCCCCTTCTTCCATCATGCGTATTCCAGTTTCGATAGCCTTTTGTGCATCCAGAACTCGACTGCTACTGTAAAATGAATCGGGAGTACAATTTATGACCCCCATGATAAGCGTCCGCTGACTCAAATCATACGTCCTTTCTGCCAGTTTCAAAATAGGGGGCTTTTTAGTGTCTGACGCTGTTGTCATTGGTGCTTCCCTTCTGCATTGGTGAGCAGACTATCAATAACCCCTCTTCTTTTCATAATTTCAAAAAGATGTTTTCTCGCTTCCTCGGCAAACCGGTCTTTTTCGTTTTTTTGCATACGAATTCTGGTTCTCAATTCCTCAATGGCACGGTCCATTTCGCCGCGCAATTCGTAAATATAAGCCAGATAAAGATGGGCATTAGCGTGATTACCTACTTCGATAGCCTTATTAAAAAATTCGATGGCATTGGGGTAATCTTTGTTATGATAATAGACAATGCCCAGATTATAATAAGCATCTGCGTTTTGAGGATCTAAATTTATGACCTTTTCAAAAGTTGTAAGCACGTTTAATAAATCTCCCTGAGATAAAAACAATTTACCCAGGGCCATTAATCCAGGAATTAAGTTGGGATTAATTTGCAGAAGATTTTTTATGGTTTTAATGGCCATGTCTAAGCGATTTCTTAGTTCATAAAAATTTGCCAGAGCAAGATAAGCCTCAACGAAACAAGGATTCAAATAAATCGCTCGACTAAGCAAAGACTTTTCATTCTTAAAGCCCAGGTCTTTATAGCGTAAAGGATGTAGTTTGGTAAAATCAAAATATATCTTTGCATCTAAAGGATTGATTTGGTAGGCTTTCTTTAAATAAAATTCCGCCTGACCCCATCGTTCATTGGCCATGTAAAGCTCTGCCATTAAACGTAAAGCTTCTGATTGCTTATTTTGTAGAGTTAACGACTTCTTTAGTAACTGCTTCACAAAAACATATAATTCGGTGGAATCTTCACCATGTTCTTTTTTGGACAAAGCCTGGTGTAAATATAAATTCGCCAGATTATTTAAACACGGAATCGATGTACTATCCTCGCTCACAGCCTGCCTGGCAAATTCGATAGCTTTTAGATAATCCCTGTCTAAATATGCAATTCTGGAATAAATATGATTTAAGAACTGTGTTTCACTATGCCATGTTTTTATTGTTGGTTTCGCTTCCATTGCTTTTTTAAAAACAGATTTAACAATGCGAAAAGCTATGGTTTGGCTCAATGGCAACAGGTTTTGATCTAACACTGTAATACTATCTTGAATTGTGCTACTATTTGAAAGTTTAATAATTTTAAAATTAATATGAAATTTGGTTTAAATTTGCCAGAGGAAGAAAAGTATTTTTTACTTCAAAAACAAGATTTGATAGAGATCGTGAGATATTTAATTCATCTTTATCAAGAAGATGAAGGTTATAAATTCGACGATATTGACAGTTTAGCAAATAGAAGAGTTAGAC
>CAZMEG010000108.1:0-9013 GCA_964565205.1 uncultured Cytophagia bacterium | reverse complement strand
AACCACTCCAGTAGTTAATATCGCCAAAGCGGTCATAGTGCAGATGACCAGAGTATCAATAAACACACCCAGCATGGCGATCAATCCCTGGTGAACAGGATTACCGGTTTTAGCTGCCCCGTGCGCTACCGGTGCGCTACCGGTTCCTGCTTCATTCGAATAAACCCCGCGGGCTACTCCGTACCGCATGGCCGCTTGAACTGTGGCTCCAGCAAAGCCTCCGGCGGCTGCACTGGGTTGAAAGGCATATTTAAAAATCAGAGCAAAAGCTTCTGGAATTTTTTCGTAGTTAAACATTAATAATATCAGGCCGCCCCCCACATAGATTATTGACATAATGGGTGTAAGACGTTCAGCAAATATGCCAATGCGACGTATGCCACCGATTATCACCAGACCTGTAATGGCTGTTAAAAGAAAAGCCGGCACCATCTTCGGTAACCAGGAATATTGATGTACAATTACCAGAGCTATGGAATTGGATTGAACAAGGGAGGTGGAAAACATGGCCTTTAATCCCATGAAAAAGGCAAAAACAATAGCCAGGGGCTTCCAGCCAAGGCCTCTATGAATATAATACATGGGTCCCCCTGCCATGAAGCCATCGGCAGTTTTTATCCGGTATTTGACCCCTAACACGGATTCGGCGTACATGGTAGCCATACCCAGAATAGCGGAAAGCCACATCCAGAAAATAGCTCCCGGACCACCCAGGGTAATGGCCGTAGCCACGCCACCGATATTGCCATTGCCAATGGCCCCCGCCAGTGCCACCATGAGGGCTTGAAATGGCGAAATGTCACCTTCTTGATTTTTGGGGCTTCGCCCTCGACTGAATAATAATCTTAAAGAATGACCAAACTCTTTGAACTGAATTGTTCCAAGGCGGATAGTGAAATACAGTCCAGTTCCAATGAGCAATATTAAGGTAGGAAGCCCCCAGACAATATTACCGATCGTCCTTGCTAAATCACTAAACCAATCCAAACCTGCAAATCCTTTAAATCCATGAAATCCATTTTACCCAGAAAAGCTTTTTAATAAAATATAAATTTAGTTCTTCTATGCAAGTCTTTTAATTAGTAATAGAGTTATGTCATCATATTGAGGACATCCGGCGGTAAAATCATTAACTGCTTTAATTAAGGCATCTAAAATTTCATGTGCGGATTTATTTAAATTTTCTCGTACACACTGCTCAATTCTGTGATCTTCAAATTCTTCATCGTTTAAATTCATGGCTTCGGACACGCCATCGGTAAACATCACAATACAATCACCGGGTAGGATTTTGTTTTCTTCACCCTTATAAGGCATATTCGGCATCATTCCCAAAAGTAAACCACCTTCGTTCAGTTTTTTAAATGTCCCATCCTGGTGAAAAATGTAAGGGGGATTGTGGCCGGAATTTATAGAAGTAAACAAATTGTTTTCGAGATTCAATTCCCCATAAAAAAAGGTTATGAATTTGTCAACCGCGGTATTTTGATAAATAAGATTATTTATTTTTTGCACCATTTCCTCACGAGATAAGGGCGTGTGTACCAGGGCATGAAGACTCGCCTGAATATTGGACATCAATAAAGCTGCCGGTACACCTTTACCGGACACATCTGCAATACAAAAGCCAAAATGTGTATCATCAATTTTAATACAGTCATAATAATCGCCTCCCACCTGACGAGAGGGAATATTAATAGCTGCAATTTCATAGTTGTCAATTTTTGGGCATTCTCGAGGAAGCAAGCGCTGTTGAATTTCACGGGCTATTTGTAACTCCTCTTCCATGCGTTGCTTTTCCAGAGTTTCTTCAAACAGGCGTGCATTTTCAATGGAAATCATGGAAAGATTACCAAGGGTAGTAAGAAATTCCAGTTCCTCTCTAGTAAATTCGAATTTGTTTATCTTCTCACCAATGCAAATAAGACCCTTGGTTTCGTTTTGTATTTGCATGGGAATGAGTGCATGTACAGTCATGTTCGCTAATTTTGTACTTAGTCCCTCATCTTCGATAGCGTGGACCAGTAGAGGTTCACAAAGATTTTTAAAATGATCCAGCAATTTTATATCTTTAACCAGTGCTTCCTCATACTCTTTACGAAAACCCTTATTTACCAGTAGTTCAAAGGCCTCCTCCTTTTTAAGAAAAATGCAGCATCTGTTAACCGTCATTTCCCCCATAATGGAATAAGCCAGTACGTTGGCAATTTTTTCTTTTTCAAGCGTTGAATTTAGTTCCTTACCAATTTCAAAAAGTGTATTCAGCTCCTGGATTTTTTTATCCAGTTGTCGATTAATCGTGTTGATTTCCTGAAACATCAGGGCATTTTGAATGGATGTAGCTGCAATGTTGGCAAGGGAATTTAAAAATTCTATTTCGGAATCGTCAAATCCTTTATTATTTATTTTTTTACCAAAACATAACATGCCCAGTTTTTTTTCATTATGTACAATGGGGATGAGCAGGGCAATCTCATATTTTTCAAAAAAGGCCCTGGCCGGGTCCGGTGGTAGTTGAGAAATTGAACTGGGGTAGGAGGGAAATGTTTCTATCTGTATTTTTTGGCCAATGAGTACTTTGGGCAATCCCTTTAAAGTCTGAATTTCAAATGCTCCTGAAATTCCCCGGGCAATTAATACCATGCCTTTATTAATAAGCATTCTACCCATGGTAGATAATAACAGCGTATCTAAAATAGGTTTTAGCTGGAGAGAGGAATTTAGGGTTTTACTTATTTCAAATAAGGCCTGTAATTCAAAAAGTTTTTCATCGAGTTGTCGAGAATTTTGATCCGAATCGGACATGCATGCCCACACTTAATTTTGTGATTTATTCTTTTCCAGATATTTAATTAATTTCACCTGATTTTTAACCCCGGGCTTAATCTTGAAATCTACTTTGTCCATGAGGCTTTCCATCAAATATATTCCCAGGCCGCCCACTCGCATTTCTTCTAAATATTCTTTCATATCAGGAACTTTAATTCTCTTTGGATTAAAACCCTTACCACGATCGGTCACGATCACGGTGAACTTATTGTTCTCGATTTCAATTTCTACTTCAATATAGTTTTTTGAATTACCGTCATAAGCATGTTTTATTACATTCGTACAGGCTTCATCCACCGCAAGTTCGATTTTGCTCACATCGTCGGTAGTAAAGCCAACTTTTGAAGCAACCTTGGAAACAACTTCTCGAATGATTTCCAGATTATCGGTCTCGCTGGGTAATTTTAATAAATATTTATTGGCTATTCTTGTCAATGATTACCTCTTATATTACACTTATATTATTCATAATCAAAAAGAATTTTGGTTTGCCATATAACTTCCTAATTCATTAGGGAATTATGGACTAATGGATTGTTGGATTATTGCAAAAACTTTTTCAAGCATCCAGTAATCCATCATGCCAATACTCCTCATATCTAATCACTCACCCTGTTGTTTGAAATTTTGTCATGGCCTCTTTTTCATCGTCAACGATTTCAAATAAGGTAGGAAAACCCAGTAAATCAAACACGCGAAAAATTTTAGGGTTCATATTGGACATTTTTATGTCACCTTTATTTTTACGAATCTCTTCAATAAATCCCATAAAGACGCCTAACCCGGCACTGCTTATGTAATTCAAATCTTTAAAATTAACAATGATTTTAAATTTTTTGTTATCGATCAACTCCTGTAAAGCCTCTTCTAAGCCATGGGCTGTATGGGCATCTAAATATCCTTTTAGGTAAAGAATAGAGATACCATTTTTTTCATCTTTAGTAACCTCAAATCCTTCCATTGATTCCTCCTAAACTCATTTTGCTTTTTAATTATTCTGTACAGCTACGGCCTGTGGATTAAACACGCGATCAAAAATGGCTGTAATGTTACCGTCAGGGCTAATCCTTACGATTCGATCATTTTGTGTATCTGCCACCAGGCAACTGTTATCATATAAATTGAGGGCTAAATCTTCTGGTACAGTAAAACCAGACAATTCAAAAACTTTCTGTCCAGAAGGGGCTAATTTTACCACTTTTGATTTATTAAAACGCAACACCAGGTCCAGTAGCCAAACCTCGCCGGTATTTTCATTTACTACAAGTTTAAATACGAAATTAAAACCATTCAATTCGAATATTTTTTTACCTTTCATATCTAATTTCACAATTCGGGTACTATCGGCCACCCACACAGAACCTTCTTTAGAATTTACAGTCACGGCCTGGATGGCATTAAAATTAAACGGTACCGTAAAAATACTTGAGCCGTCATTTTTGATCTGGACAATTGCGTCGGCCTGATTATCTGCAACCCAGCAATCGCCATTTTGCTGGTCTATGGATAAAGCAATGGGGTTGGAAAAGGAGGTAATGCTAAATTCAGGCGTTCCGGTCGAGTCCATTTTTACCACAGCATCGATTTCGGAATCGGCAACCCAAACTTCTCCGGTTGAATTAAATACGGCCAGATCAAAGGGTGTTGAAAAGGGCAGGCGCCCCAGAGTCTTACCACGGGTATTCATGCGAACCACTTCCCCCCTGGAAGCCCTCACCAGGTCTACAATCCAGACAATTTTGTTTAACGGGCTAAATTCCAGATCAATGGGATTGAAAAAATCTCGTGCTCTTAATATTTCATAACGGCTGTCATGGGTAAGCTTTACAATATTCCTGTTAAATGTATCTGCGACCCAGTTAAAAGATGGCCCCGGCGTAATGATTACCGGTTCGGAGGGTAAACTTTCAAAAGTTGTCCCGGCCGCTGTTATACGATACTGGTAATCAACGCCAAAAGTCACCGATGTATCCACAAATGTGGTTATGCTTGAGGACACGGTGGCAAACAAATTAAATGCATCCTCTGTTGAGGTCTTTCGATAAATTTTATAACTATTCAAATCCTCTAATTCGATTGGTTCCCAGCTTATAAACACTGTATCTTTAACTGAATATATACGATTTATTGCAGGACGCCCCTTGGTCTGTGGATTTCTCGGATCAATTGGGTTTAATCGTTCTCTTCTTGCACAAGATAAGAAAATTAATAACAAATAACAGAATAAAACCTGTCTCTTCAAATCTGTCTAATTATACGAATAGGATTTAATAAGTTACAATTATTTTGTGATTTAAAGTAATAAATTGAGTAAATGAAGTCAAGGGAATTCTGGGGGAGAGTGTAAGACCGCGGTTGCAGTGTAGAGAAGCCCTGGTTGTCCAAAAAGTTACCCAAAGCTGGATGTTGAGCGAAGTCGATTCCCTCGCGATGCGGCTTCTGGGGTTACATATTTCCGTGGATTAACCAAAAATTTTATGCACAAGATTTCTTATCCCCGAATCTGAATTTTGTTGTGAGTTGTGAGGGTTTTCATAATAAAAATGGTTGGTTGTCACGACCTGTTGTTGCCTTTTTGCCTGAACGTAGAGGATGCGATTATCAATGGCAATGGCAATTTGATTGGCTAAAATTTCTAAAAGCTTAATGCTTTCGTCATCGGGGATTTTATAGCCGGTGGGGTCATCGGCAAGAATAAATCCAACGATTTTGCCTTCTTTTGATTTAATCGGAACTAATAATACGCCCCAATAAGGCCAATTACCCTGGGGTTTCCAATTCAGTTCCGAACCATAATAAATTTGTTTAAAGTTTTCAAAAAGGGGTTCTTTTTTATTCACAAAATAGGTCTTGCCATAATTGTATTCGTCTCGCAATAATTGCGCAAATGGTTTGAGAGGAAAAGTAACTTCCATGAGATGGTTTTGTTTGACCTTGTCTTCACAGGCCACCGCTTTAATTTCTATCTGACCGCTTTTTTTACTGATTAACCCTACGGCGATTAAATTAAAATCGAGTGTAAATTTGATGGACCAGACCAGTTCTTTTAAAATATCGTTGAGACTTAAGTAAAGTTTAAAAATATTGCTGGTGATCAGAATTTGTTTCAATCGTCGGGCAACTTTATCGACCGAATAAAACTGGTAGTAATTTTCAATGGCAAAAGAGGCTAACTGGCCAAATATTTCAAGATTCTCGAAAGTTTCTCGGGTAGGAACGTTTCCCTCTGAAGGATCATCGAGAGAAATATACCCAAATGTCTTACCATAGCGATCCATTAAATTTACCAGAATAAGATCTCTTTTATGCCATTGATTATCGGGTCGCCGTTTCTGGGTGCGTCGTTCAGGTATTCGTGATGACAAGACATGGGAGGCATCACTGGAGGATTGATTATAATAAATCACCTTTACCCGGAATTTATCTGCAAAGATGCGTTCAATAACTTCGTTGGGAACTTCAATAGCCCGGCTATCCACCAGAGGCATGGGGGTATAACCTACCATGGCTTGTTTGATGAAAGCCCGTTTCCTTTTGTCCAGTAATGCAATGGTTGACCGATTAAACTTAAAGGTTTGGCAGGCTATTTCAGCAATGCGTTCCAGTAAAACATTTAAGGGTTCTCGATAGCAGGCCAACATAACTCTGGATAATTCCCCAGCCATTTCCAGTGGGTTAATATGACCATTGGTACCCTGGTATGTGAATGACTTAGCAGAAATAACCTCGGCATGACCTTTATACTGAATTACAAAATCATGATCATCTTTAATAGCCTCCATAAACAATTTTAGATAACGAAGTTCTCCGTATTTAGCTATTATTTGTGTATTAAGTGGTTCGCTCTCGCCACGATTTACCCCTTTGCTCCATTCGTAATATTTAATTTCTTCATCTTTGGCCAGAAGATCATAAAAAGTTAACTCTGAAAGTTCGCTTTCCGAATACCCTGTAATTTTCTCCATTTCCTCATCTGCGGAAAGAAATCGACCATATCGATCAAGGATAAAATACCCTTTTTGGGGAAGAGTAGACCCAGTTTTACGTTCTTTAAAATGTTTGTTTCGATTGGTTTCAAGGATGTGTTTTCTTTCAAGGATATTTCTTATTGTGAAGGGAAGGGCCGTGAGGTACCCGCGAACTTTAATTATGTATTCCACATTGTCTTCTTCCTTAATTTCCACTTTGTCTTCGTCTTTCTCATCAATAAGAATGACTATGGGAATATTTATATCACGATGTCTTAATTCATCAAGGACACGTAAAGCATTTACCTCCCCTAAATCATAATCACATAAGATAAGGTCATATAACTTCTGGGTAGCGCTTTCAATACAGTCTTTTACTGAAAAAGCCAGATCGATCTGGCAATCACTAAAATGAAACTGTAACATTTTTTTTGAAATTTCAAGATAAGAGGTACTGATACCGCAAATCAATATTTTTAATTTTTGCATAAAGAGTTCCTCTTCATAAGGCCAATTTTTAATTATATGATTCTAAACACGAAATGCAAGTTATCTTATTTTAATAATTCCTCCATTCCCGAAGTATAAATAATAAAACCACCGCATAAAATCCGGTGGTTTTTTAAAAGAAGGATTGCATTTTAAAGATTAATTTGCGATTAACGTCAAATATTTTTCAATGAGAAAAACGCTGTTTTTATAAGCTATTTAAATGTTCTTTGGCATCATAGACTAATTCACTACCGGGATATTCATCCACCAGGCGTTGAAATGCGTTTCTTGCCCTATCTGTGGCACCCAGCTTAAGATAAGTCATCCCTAATAAATAGAGGGCATCATCTTTTTTGGGGGATCGATTGTAACTTAATACTTTGTTTAGAGCAATGATGGCATCATTAAACCGCCCGAGTTCATAATAACATTCACCTATCCAGTACTGGCAATTACTGGCGAGTGAATGATTGGGATATTGCTGTAATAGATTTTCAAATTCATTAATGGCCTGATTATAATTTTTATTATAATAAAAAGTCAAGGCTTCTTCATACTTATCTGCAAAACCAGAGAAGCTCCGGCGGGGGGCATAAGAAACCGGGGTCTGTCGTGCCACGGTTTTTGACATTGTAGAAACTTGCTGTTTCTTTTCTTCTACGTTTTTCTGCAATCGTGAAATTTCACTTTCCTTGCTGTCAATTTGTTCACTAAGTTCATCGATTTTGGATTTTAATTTTACATATTGTTCCATATTTTGTGTAGGTTGTTCAGGTGTACCTTTACTCTCGGTAACCGGTTCATTTTCAATTTCAGTGAGTGGGGCCTTCTCAAGGGCGATGACTTCCGGGGTTGTCTTGCCTTTGCCGGGGAGATGGTAAGAGAATCCGGCACGCACATTGAGAAAAGCGTCGTTAAAATCCCCCTGTTTACCCCCGAGAGATGGATTGTCCAGATCGTCACCCGTGAGTAATTGGCGATAATCTCCACTTAATAAAACATCGAATTTTCGATTAAGTCGATATTTTAAACCAAGGCCTCCTAACACAAGTCCATCATAAAACCAGCCCAGGCCATTGCTCGGATGTTTAAAAACCAGAGCACCAAGACCGAAAGTTAAATAAGGTCGCAATCGTCCCGTAGATAAAATTTCAAAATTTCCTTTAATGTCCGCATTGACTAAGTTGGCAAATCGAGTAAATCCTGGCTGGAAAAATTTAATCTGGCTGTAACCCAAAGATAAGACCAGATCCATGAAATTCAAAGTTCGGTAGGAGGCAAATCCTTCAAATCCGGCTGAAAATCCCCCCTTTTGATCGCCATAGAGTCTTTGAGTTCCAGCATTTAGACCAAAACCCCACTTACTCCTATCCTGTCCATAGGAGATGGTTGCGAATAATACTAAAGTTGCAACACCAATGTAAGAAAATCGTCGAAACATCGCAAATCTCCTTTGATTAGATTAAATTTCGATCATTGCAAAATATTCTTTAAGTTCTTCCGGTAAAATTTCATTTAAGGAAAGATTTTTACCAGAATAATGATTGTAGGCATTAATTAATTGTTGGAATTGATTTTTATAGTAATTGGTATAATATCGAAGGTCCTGATCTGATCTAATCTTCTTTAAAGTTTTTTTCATTTCTAAAATAGTATCGCCAATTTTATCAAAGTAATAATTGGTCATCGATTGATCAATCAAATTTTTTACGGATTCCTTAATA
>CAZMEG010000107.1:0-9021 GCA_964565205.1 uncultured Cytophagia bacterium | reverse complement strand
TACAATTTACTAATTGGCGAAAATACGGCCGAGCAAATTAAAATCAAGCTGGGTTCAGCCGCACCGTATGAAGCTAAAGAAAGAATGACGGTTAAAGGGCGTGATTTGCTTTCCGGGATACCTAAAACTGTGGAAGTTACAGCTAAAGAAATTCAGGAGGCTCTCGCTGAGACCGTGAGCTATATCGTCGATGCCGTCAAACTTTGTCTGGAACGTACACCCCCGGAGCTTTCTTCTGATATTCTTGACCGCGGGATTGTACTCACCGGCGGTGGGGCACTGCTAAAAGGCCTGGATGAGCGGTTGCGACAGGAAACTAATTTACCAATTGTTATTGCCGATGACCCCCTGACCTGTGTGGTTCGGGGCACAGGCAAAATTTTTGAAAATTTAAACGGATATCAGGAGATTCTCAGCAAAATTAAAAGATATTAATCTATGCTTCGGCTACGTGAATGGTTCATTACCCGCAAAGAATATCTCACATTTACTTTTGTGGTGATTGTTTCCCTGTTCCTGCTATTTTCTAATAACCAGGCTCCTGCGATTCAAACCATCCAGGCCTGGAGCATGGATGGTGCGGGTTTGCTTCTGGAAAAATTATCCATTGTGAAACGGTTGAATGCCCTATACAAAGAAAATTTGCGGTTACGCCGGGAGAACGCGCAACTGATGCTTGAAAATAGCCGGTTAAAGGAAGCCTGGCTGGAAAATCAACGATTGCGTAACATGCTGGCTTTCAAAACCAAAAGCGCCTGGAATCTTGTGCCGGCTATGGTAACCGGGATTGGTGAGAATACCTTTGTACAGTCCATTGTTTTATCGGTTGGCAAAAAAGATGGCATCGAAAAGAACATGCCGGTTGTTACAGCCCAGGGTCTGGTTGGCAAAATTTTTAATGTTTCAAAAAATTATTCAACCGCGCAATTACTACTGGATCGTAATTTTAAAGTCAGCGCCATGGTTCAACGTAGTCGTGTCAAAGGCATTGTCAACTGGTATCAGGGTAACCTCGTAGAATTGCGGGAGGTTCCGAAGCATTCGGATGTGCAATTAGGCGATGGAATCATCACTTCGGGATATAGCGCCATCTTTCCCAAAGGCATCCGAATTGGCGAAGTAATTAAGGTGGAAAAAAATTTGCCGGGCATGTTTATTCGAATCCTGGTGAAACCCTCAGTGGATTTCACCAGACTGGAAGAAGTTTTTGTGGTGCGCCACTGGCTTAATAACCAGGCGGATGGGGCATGAGCCTGACCGCCTATCTAATATTTTTTATAATCTTATTCATAAGTCAATTAACTTTTGTACCCTTATTTTCCATTAAAAATTTTACACCCGATGTTCTTTTGATTGGGGTTATTTCTTTTGCACTTCAACAGGGACAGTTTAGGGCAATCATTGTGGGGTTTTTGGTCGGGCTTTTTTATGATTATTTTGGAACCAATCTTATTGGATTATCGGCGCTTAGTAAAGCTCTGGCAGGATTTGTCGCCGGATTCTGGGTAAAAGAACACATAGAAAAAAAGTTTGGTCTTTATCTCGCGTTAGTTTTTTTTACTATAATTTTACATGATATTGTTTTTTATGGTATTTTATCCATTTCAACTAATTTGAGTTTTTTACAGACTTTTTTCAAAGTTGTAATCCCTGGCTCAATTTACACCTTTTTTATTTTAATTCTTTTACATTTGACCTGGCCCCGGTTAATATGGGGTACAAAAACCAGATTTGAATAAGTCGTGCAGAATTCCATAGAAAAAAAACAACTTGTTTTTAAATTAATTCTTGGGCTCATTTTCTTGATTCTGATTGGACGCTGTTTCCAATTACAGATTTTCAACTGGGAAAAATATTATCGTGAATCTGAAAAGAATCGAATACGTGAAGTAAGAATTCAGGCGCCACGAGGTTTAATGTTGGATCGACATGGTGAAATTCTGGTAGACAATCGACCGGTCTATTCGATTTCCGTCATTCCCTATGAATTTCTAAAGTCAAAAAATGCCATAAATCTGTTTGCTAACCTGCTTCAACAGCCTTCGGATTATTTAATCAAAAAAATAAATCAGGAAAGAGTTGGTATTTTTACACCGGTAAAAATAAAAAAGCAGATCAATTTCCGCGAACTCAGTTTCATCGAAGAATACAAATTAGATTTACCAGGGTTACTGTTTAACACTGAATCACGCCGTTTCTACCCTTCTAAAGTTCGAGCCCCACATTTGTTTGGTTATGTGGGAGAAATCACACGTAAGGAATTAAAGGTAAAGAAAAAAGACGGCTATCGATTAGGCGATTTAATCGGCAAAAATGGTCTTGAATTAACTTATGAAGACTATCTGCGAGGTATCGATGGTATTCATTATGTAGAAGTGGACGCTTTAGGACGCGAAGTTCGTGATTTAACCGAACTGGAATGGTATGACCCGGTGCCCGGTAAAAACCTCATATTGAGCATAGATGCAAACTTGCAAAGATACCTGGAAAAAGCTCTGCTGGGGAAAAGGGGTGCCGCCGTAGTCATGGACCCTCGCAATGGTGAGATTCTGGCCATGGTCAGTAAACCTGATTACGATCCCGAAATCTTTTCCCGTCCTATTACTTCAGAAATTTGGCAAAAGCTAATTAATGACGAAGGCAAACCCCTTTACAATCGTGTCTCACAAAGCCTGTATCCACCGGGTTCAACCTTTAAGCTGGTGTTAGCCATGGCTGCGCTGGAAACTGGCAGAGTGGACCCCGGGGAAAAATTCTTCTGCCCTGGCTATTTCAAACTCGGGTGGCGGAATTTCGATTGCTGGAAAAAAGGTGGGCATGGATGGGTAAATTTATATGAGGCTATTGAACAATCCTGTAATGTTTATTTCTACAATTTGATGTTAAAAGTTGGCCTGGATCTATGGGCTAAATATGCCCGGATTTTTCATTTTGGTAAACCCACTGGAATTGATCTTCCCAACGAAGCCTCCGGACTTGTTCCCGATAAGTCCTTCCTGGATAAAAAATATGGTCTCCAGGGGTGGACAAAAGGACTTTTACTGAACATGGCGGTGGGTCAGGGAGATTTGCTGGTAACCCCGTTACAGATGGCTTATTTTGCCATGATTCTTGCCAACGAGGGGGTAGCTTATAAACCACATCTGGTGCAGAAAATAGTAGATGCCAAGACAAATGATTTTGTTTTAATCCCCAAAGTGATGGTCAAAATGCCCAGAATATCCCGGGCAACCTATGAAAAGATCAGGCAGGGAATGTTTTTGGTGGTTAATGGAGAACATGGAACAGCACGATCCGCAGCTATTGAGGGCATAGAAGTATGTGGCAAAACCGGCACGGCCGAAAATCCACATGGTAAACCACATGCCTGGTTCATCGGTTTTGCCCCAAAAAATCATCCCGTGGTGGCGTTCTGTATAATGATTGAGAACGGCGGGTCTGGCGGAGCTGTAGCGGCTCCCATTGCCCGGGGTTTACTTTCTTTAATCTTTAAAGAAAAAGAATATGTAAGTAAATAAAATTCAAAAGTGCAATGTTACAAAAATCGAACTATTTACGCCATTTAGACATTTCAATTTTGGCCGCTACCTTGATTTTAATAATCGTGGGATTATTGGCTATCTACAGTGCCACCCTGACGAATCACCCTGAAAATTTTCAGAAACAGCTTCTCTGGTCTATCCTGGGAGTCTTTATAATATTACCTGTAATTATTTTAACTCCTTTACAATTTTTCTATAAATACGCTTACACAATTTACGGATTTACAATTTTGCTGCTATTTTTAGTATTGATTGTAGGGGAAGGCAGTGGAGCAAAAAGGTGGTTAAATCTCGGCTTTGTTACTATTCAACCAGCAGAATTGGCTAAGATTGGTACACTACTGGCTTTGGCAAAATTTTTAAGTCATGAAAAGGTCAATTTTAAAAGATTCCGTGATTTTATAATTCCGTTTTTTTTAATCTTATTACCTCTTGGATTAATTATTAGTCAACCTGATCTGGGTACCTCACTGGTTTTTTTAGCTTTATTGCTACCCATGCTTTTCTGGGCGGGGTTGTCATCTCTCTATCTTTTTATCATGCTTGCTCCAGTATTAAGTTTTATTTCAGCCTTTAATTATTATTCTTTTTTATTCACCATGATCGTAATTTGCCTGGTTTTATTTTTTGCCCAGCGAGGAATTCGTTTTTTTCTCATAAATTTTGTAATTAACATAGTTGCGGGCATTTTTACCCCCATTCTCTGGAATTCTCTGAAGGGTTATCAACAAAAACGTATTCTAACTTTCCTGGGTATAATGACCGATCCCCATGGATTGAATTATCAGGTGATTCAATCTAAAGTGGCTATCGGTTCGGGCGGCTTTTGGGGTAAAGGCTTTTTGCAGGGAACGCAAACCCATCTTCGTTTTTTACCAGAACAACATACGGATTTTATTTTCTCTGTGATAGGCGAAGAGTTCGGATTAATAGGGGCGATTTTTATATTGGCTCTATTTCTCTTGATATTATGGCGCAGTATTAATTTAGCTTCCATTGTGAAAAGTAGATTTTCGAGCTTATTAATTGTTGGGGGCATGGTCATCCTTGTTTTTCAAATTTTTGTAAATGTGGGCATGACCGTGGGTATTCTTCCGGTCACTGGTCTACCTTTACCTTTTCTTAGTTATGGTGGGTCGTCCTTAATGACAAATTTAACAATCATTGGCTTGATTTTAAATGCCTCTTACAGAAGATTTGTATATTTGTAAAAAATTACGATATCCATTTAAAAAACAATTATCTGTTAAAATTAGACTTGACTTTTTAAGACTTCTTTAATAAATTTGTTTAAATTAAATTATATTTACAATATTAGGGGCTTAAATCTTGAAAAAGTTATCAGTCTTTATTGTCATCACGATGTTAATTCTCCCCACTTTTAGTCAGGCGGGAGATATGGGGGTTGGAATCGGACTCAATGTGGGAGTGAGTAGATTAGAGGGTGATTTACGCAATCCTCAATTGAGTCCTTTAGTTTCAGGCCATTTAAAAATTTTACCTATTCCCTATGTAGCCATTGGCGGTGAAGTTGGATTTTCCTCATTGAATTCCAAGAGTCATCCGGTTTATTCCGATTTTCGTACCTTAATTGTACCTTTCGAAATGAGTCTAACCTTTAACTTTTTACCATTAAAGAAAATCAATCCTTATGTAATGGCTGGAGGTGGTGGGGTTTACTGGAATGCTCAAAGTAATGGAAATACGATTGTGTTAGCGGGTAAAAAGCAATCCAAAGTGGACTCTTTTCTAAAAACGGGTGGTGGTTTGGAGTATCGCTTAAATAACAGTGTTAGTTTGGATCTGGGAGCCACTTTCCGATTTTCTTTAACGGATGCTTTCGATCAACTTTTCCAGGGAGATGAGAATGATCAGGTTGTAGATGTACATGCCGGGATTACTTATTACTTCAAACTCAGAAAGAATGATCACGATAACGATGGTGTTCCTGATGAACTGGATTTGTCACCGGAAATAGCTGAAGATCATGATGGTTTTAAAGACCATGATGGTATTCCTGAAAAAAACCCGAGTCCCGTAGTCTTTAGTTCACTGGATCAATCTTTAGCACCGGATAATTCATTTTCTACACCGGTTGTAATTCATCATCTGATCACTACCGCCGAATCTGGTAAAGATGTGAATATAAAAGCCAATGTTTATTCAAGAAAAAATTTACGCGTTGTGGCTACGCTTTACCGGATTAAAGGTACCACCCGATGGCAGGTTATCCGCATGAACCATTTTGGCGATTCTATCTTTCAGGCAACAATTCCAGGCAATGAGGTAACCAGGGATGGCCTCGAATATTGTGTTGTGGCAGTAGATGAAACTTTAAAAGGAATCGGATATTCTGGTCTCCCAAGTTTACCTATTCAGATGAAAGTCTTCCCTGATGGAAAACCATGGCGTATATTGGGGGGAACTATTGGCGCTGCAACTCTAAGCACTGCTACTTACTTAATCTTGAGAAAACAAAAATAATTAATTTAAGACCCATTGTAGGGGAGGTTACAAATGAAATTATTATGGATTTTAAGTAAAACCATGCTGGTATGCGCATTAAGCTTATTAATATCATGCGGCGCGTCACGTAAAAACGTGGGGGTAAGCGAGGGGGAGGCAGATATTGATGAGTTATTGGGTCAGGAAGAACAGAATACTCTGGATAGAGCTTCTGAAGAAGCTGAAATATTAAAACTTTTAGGTATAACTCCTGAAGAAGAGGGTCAACCTAAAGAAACCCAGGTTTCCCAGGTAGAGGAGCAAGAACAGCCACAACCACAATCAGAAACCCCAACGGCTGATGAACTGCGTCAGGAATTGGAAGCAAAAGATCAGGAAATTTCAAAATTGAGATCGGAATTAGTTGAAAAAGAATCTAAAATTAGTGAATTGCAAGCTCAATTACAGAGTAAACAAAGATTACGAATGACACCCATTACTAATAACAGATCTTTGAAGGGTGCTCCTTCTCCAGAATTTAAAGCACGTTACCAGGAAGCTCTTAAATTATTCAATTCCAGACAATATCAAGCCGCTTTAAACATATTTTCTGAACTCCTACTTACCGATCCTAACAATTCATTGTCCGATAATTGTCAATACTGGATAGGCGAGTGTTATTATGGCCTGGGAAATTACAATCAGGCGATCGTTGAGTTTGAGAAAGTCTTTTCTTTCCCAAATTCCAATAAAAGCGACGATGCACAATTAAAATTAGGAATTTGTTATTTGAAACTTGGAGATCGCCAGCAAGCAAAAAAAGAATTTGAATTGTTGATTTCCAATTACCCCGATAGTGAGTACGTCGAATTAGCAAGACGCTATCTGTCAAGATTATAGCAGCAAAAGAAAGTCGAGTTTTGGGTTAACTGCAAATTACTTACAATGGAATAATGAGAAATGGATCCAATCATCCAGCACTTCAATATTATACAAGCCTGATTGTGTAGACTTATGTTGATGAATTATTCCGATTAAATTTCATGCTTTTAATAAGGTGGGCGAGCCCCACCTTTTTTATATGATAGTAAAAACGAGTAGAACGACTATCTGCATAATATTATTCCTCTTAAAATGAGCATAAATCTGAAGAGAGTGCCCATAGTTTGCTTTTACTTGACTTTATGCTAAAATATTTTATATTTAAAGCATTCAAAATTTATGCTTTGTGTTCTAAATAAAATTTGTCGATGTCAGAATTACGAAAAGACCCGATTATTGGTCGATGGGTGATTATTTCGACCGAACGCGGAAAAAGGCCATCGGATTGGATAGATGAGTCAAAGATTAAAGGTGCTGGTTTCTGTCCATTTTGTCCTGGCAATGAAGATAAAACTCCTCCAGAAATATTTGCAATTCGACCTAATGGCTCTTTACCTAATGCACCCGGATGGGAAATTAGAGTAGTTCCTAATAAATTTCCAGCGTTACATATCGAAGGTGAATTAACCCGCAGGGGTGAAGGCCTCTATGATATGATGAATGGTATCGGTGCTCATGAAGTTGTTATCGAAAGTCCTAATCATACGGATGACCTGGCTGATCTAAGTGTACCCCATATTTCCAATATTTTAAAGATATTCCGTGACCGGGTGCTGGATTTGAAAAAAGACCAGCGTTTAAAATATGTTTTAATATTTAAGAATCAGGGTCTATCAGCCGGGGCATCCCTCGAGCATACTCACTCCCAGTTGATAGCTACCCCCATTATTCCAAAGCGGGTTAGTGAAGAAATGGAGGGTAGTCAACATTATTATAAATTAAAAGAGCGATGTATATTCTGCGATATCATCCGCCAGGAGATGCAGGTACAAAGGCGCGTTGTTATTAGCACTGAAACGTACGTAGTCTTAGAGCCTTTTGCACCAAGATTTCCGTATGAGACATGGATACTTCCCATTCAACATTATTCTCATTATGAATCCATGCCAGAAAAAATGTATGTAGATCTTGCCGAAGTTTTAAAAGATATTTTAGTAAGAATTAATGCTATTTTAGGATATCCCCCATTTAATTTTATCATACACACTTCTCCCATACAGGATCCTCCATATTTTGAATATCACTGGCATATAGAAATTATTCCCAAGCTCATTCGAATCGCTGGATTTGAATGGGGTTCTGGTTTTTATATAAACCCTACTCCTCCAGAAGTTGCCGCAGAACAATTAGCTCAATATCAAACTAAATGGAATAGTGATTAATGATGCGAGGAAAATTCAACGTCTTATTTGTTTCTTCAGAGATTCGACCATTTGTTCAGGGAGGATGCACAGCAGAATTTTCTGGAACTTTCCCCAAATTTATTAAAAATTTAGGGCATGATATTAGGCTCATGATGCCCAATTATAAATTAATTAATGAACGAAAGTTTGTTCTCCGCGATGTAATTCGCTTACAGGGCATGGATATTAAAATTGCTGATAAACAGATAAAAACCAACGGAAAATCTTCTTTTTTGCCGGAGGCAAAAGTACAAATATATTTCCTTGATAATAAGTATTATTTTGATAGAGAAGGATTGTATGAGGACCCCGCCTCTGGTAAAGAATATAAAGATAACCCCGAACGTTTTATGTACTTTTGTAAAAGTTGTTTAGAAACTCTAAAAATGCTTCACTGGCAACCTGATGTGATCCATTGTAATGATTGGCAGACGGCTTTGATTCCTGTTTATCTAAAAACTTTATATAAAGAAGATCCCTTTTTTAAAAATACACATACTTTACTTACCATTCATGATTTCACTACACAGGGAAATTATAATTTCAAAAACAACTTATTAGCACACGAATTAGAATCACTGGGATTAGCACTGGAAGGAAGTTTTCTTAAAGATGGTATTCGGTATGCCGATTTACTAAATACGATTAGCGAGGCTCACTTACAAGAAGTGCTAAAAAATGAAGGTTTTAATTTTAATTTAGCCGATGTTTTAAATGAAAAGAAAGATGAGATCAATACTATATTAAAC
>CAZMEG010000106.1:6265-9028 GCA_964565205.1 uncultured Cytophagia bacterium | reverse complement strand
CGAACAAAATAAAATTGTTCAATATCAAGACCATCATCTTGAATACAGTGACGAAATTCAATTCTAAGTGAATTTGAACTCAAAAAGAATTGTTCTATTTCTCCTGCTGGTCGCTCTGATAGTTGCAGGAGCGGCCTATTTTTTTATATTTCATGAATCTTCTCCCCTGCTTCACTGGCAACAAGCGGAGGGTTACCGGTGGGCAAAACTTCCTGTGCCTCGGCGGGGACGTGTTGGTTTTAAGTTACTCTCCCCGGAACGAACAGGCATAGATTTTACCAACGCCTTGACCAGGGATCAGATTCGTGACAATCGGGTACTTTTAAATGGTTCGGGTGTGGCCATTGGCGATGTGGACAACGATGGCCTGGCTGATATCTATCTTTGCCGTCTCAACGGTCCAAATGCCCTTTACAAAAATCTTGGAAACTGGAAATTCCGTGAAATTACGGAAGAAGCCGGAGTCGCCTGTGAGGATCAATTTTCTACCGGGGCTACTTTTGCGGATATCGATGGGGATTCTGATCTGGATCTACTGGTTACTTCTATTGGGGGACCTAATGCCTGTTTTCTTAATGATGGTACCGGTAAGTTTAAAAATATAACTGATATCGCCGGAATTTCTTCTAAAACTGGTGCTCATAGTATGGCGCTGGCCGATATCGATGGGGATGGCGATCTTGATCTTTACATTACAAATTACAAGCGGATGCGTACCAAAGACCTTTACACCCCCTTTGAATTGAGCTTTGAAAATATCGTGAAAAAAACGGGCAATTCTTATGAAATTGCCAGAGAATTTAAAGACCATTACACCCTGAAAATTCAGGGATCGAAAATCATCTGGTTTGAAACCGCCGAACCCGATTTCCTTTATTTAAATGATGGTCACGGCCGATTTAAGCGGGTTAGTTTCAGTGAAGGACGATTTCGGGATGAAGATGGGCACCCGGTCCCTGAATACAAAGATTGGGGATTGATGGTGCGTTTCCAGGATATGGATGAGGATGGGGACCCGGACATTTATGTTTGCAATGATTTTGAAAGCCCCGATCGCATCTGGATAAATGATGGTCGTGGGAACTTTCAGGCCATCTCCAGGCTGGCGATTCGCAGTACCAGCAACTCTTCCATGGCGGTTGATTTTTCAGATATCGATCGGGACGGTGATCTGGATTTTTTTGTTGCGGACATGCTCAGTCTCCTGCATCAGCGGCGTCAGACTCAGAGTGCCACCATGTTGCCCATGCCTCAACCTGTGGGCGTCATAACTAATCGTCCCCAGTACATGCGCAATACCCTGTTTATCAATCGGGGAGACAACACTTATGCAGAAATTGCTCAATTTAGTGGCGTGCAGGCTTCAGAATGGACCTGGTCGGTGGCTTTCATCGATGTGGACCTGGATGGCTACGAGGATTTGATCACAACAACCGGCAATTACTACGATGCTCAGGATGCCGACACCGACGAGCTTATTCGGCAAAAAGCAGCTTTTGGAGTCCCGGATTTTCGCAATCTCATTTTTCTCTACCCAAAACTGGAATTAGCGAATTTTATATTTCGAAATCGCGGTGATTTAACTTTTGAGGAAACGGGCAAATCCTGGGGCTTTGCCACAACAGACATTTCGCAGGGCATGGCCCTGGGCGATCTGGATAATGATGGCGATCTGGATGTCGTGGTTAATCGCTTTGGCTTACCTGCAGCCGTTTTTCGTAATGAAATTAAAGCACCACGTATCGCCGTACGTTTAAAAGGCGTGCCACCCAACACCAGGGGAATCGGTGCAAAAATTAAAGTGCTGGGTGGACCTGTACCGCAATACAAAGAAGTAATTTGTGGAGGATATTATCTTTCAGGGTCCGATCAGATTTATTCGTTTGCTACCGGGAAATCTAAACAATTAACCATAGAAGTTACCTGGCGAAGCGGTAAAAAAAGTGTCATCAAAAATGCAAGACCCAATCATATTTATGAAATATTTGAATCTTCAGCCATCAAGATGAAGAAGGACTCAACCGGTAACCAGGTAGCTCCTGAACCTTATTTCGAGGATGTGAGTGACCGGCTGAACCATTTTCACCATGAAGACCCATATGATGATTTCGCACGCCAGCCCCTCCTGCCCTATCGGTTGAGCCAGATGGGACCAGCAACCTCCTGGACCGATGTGAACCAGGATGGTCGAGAGGATTTAATCATTGGTACCGGAAAAGGAGGACATCTGGCTATTTTTGTAAATAAACCCCACGACACCTTTTTACCGTTAAAAAATCAAAATCTCTCCAAAGTTATGCAAGACGATATAACAGCCGTGGTTTCTTACCAGAAGAAAAACGATAAGACCGTTGTAATTTATGCCATTTCAAACTATGAACAAAAAAGAGGCGCTCCAGCCTGGCTGGTGGTACAAACATGGCAGAAAGGTCGGGTTAAAGATGTGCAAAAAATTGCACTGGAGGGGAGCGTGCCTGGTACCATGTCTCTGGCTGATTATGACCTGGATGGTGATCTGGATTTATTTGTTGGAGGTCGAGTGATTCCGGGGCAATATCCGGTAGCTGCTTCTTCCTATCTGTTTCTAAACCAGAAAGATAACTTTGTGCCTGACACTTTGAACACAAAAAAGTTGAAAAACCTGGGTCTTGTTTCAGGTTCAGTGTTTAGCGACCTGGACAATGATGGAGATCCCGACCTGATTCTGGCCATGGATTGGGGTCCGGTTAAGATTTTTCAAAATGAGGCAGGTAAATTTACCGA
>CAZMEG010000106.1:0-6255 GCA_964565205.1 uncultured Cytophagia bacterium | reverse complement strand
GAAGTATGGTCTGGATCAATGGCCGGGCTGGTGGAATGGGGTGACTACTGGCGATTTCGATGAAGATGGCCGGCTGGATATTGTGGCTACCAACTGGGGCCTTAACACCAAATATCACGGTCGTTTTAGTCGTGAACACCCCCTGCGCCTTTATTATGCCGATTTTGATCTGAATGGAACTATGGACCTCATCGAGGCTTATTTTGATCCTAATCTACAAAAAATTGTCCCGGAACGGCGACTCATGGACATGGCCAGAGCTCTACCATTTATTCGCATGCGTATGCCCACCCACAAACAGTATGCTCTTTCCAGCATTCAGGAAATCATCGGTCCCAGGCTTAAATCGGCCCACCAGTTACAGGCCAATACACTGGCCCACATGGTATTTCTCAATCGCGGGGACTCTTTTGAAGCGCATCCTCTGCCAGCAGAAGCCCAGTGGGCACCAGCTTTTTATGTGGGTGTAGCCGATTTTGACGGCGATGGCCATGAAGACCTCTTCCTCAGTCAGAATTTTTTCGCCTATCAGGTCGAAACCTCAAGAAGCGATGCCGGACGGGGGTTGTGGTTAAAGGGCGATGGTCAGGGTAATTTTCAAGCAGTGTCGGGCCAGGTCTCCGGGGTAAAAGTTTATGGCGAACAGCGGGGTGCCGCTCTGGCCGATTTTGATCGAGATGGACGAATCGATCTGGTCGTAACTCAGAATGGCAACCAAACCCGTCTCTTTCACAATGTAAAAGCCAGACCCGGGCTGAGCATACAATTGCAGGGACCTCCAGATAATCCAAAAGGTGTAGGAGCAAAAATACGATTGATTTATGCAGGCAGCCAGGGACCTGTACGTGAAATTCATGCCGGGGCAGGATACCTATCACAGGATTCCCCGGTACAAATTCTCGGTTATCGGGAAAAGCCGGTAAAAGTCCAGGTACAATGGCCAGGGAGTAAAACAACAGAAGTGAATCTCACCAAAACGGCAAATTATTTAATCATCGGAATGAATGGACTCATTAGCAGTAATTAAAAGCCCCTTAATCTCGCTATTGCTTGTTCTGATTGTGAATGGTTGTAGTCGGAATTCTAACCAATTTTCTGATACTGTCCCACAAAATGCCAATCACATTTATAAACCGTGGTTTGTGGATGTAATCAAACAGTCAGGCATTGATTTTAAAAATCTAAATGGTGACCCGGATCAAATACCCATAATTGATCAGAACGGTCAGGGAGCAGCCTTTTTTGATTACAACAACGATGGCTGGATGGACCTTTATCTAATCAGCGGCTCTACCATTAAACTCTGGAAAAAGAGGAAAAATCCTGGCAATCGGCTGTATCGCAACAATGGAGATGGCACTTTCCGTGATGTCACCAGAGAAGCAGGAGTCCAGGGCAACCGCTGGAGCAACGGTTGTGCGGCCGCGGATTATGACGGCGATGGATTCGTGGATCTGTTTGTAACCAACTGGGGGCCCAACACTCTTTACCACAACAATGGCGATGGTACCTTTACAGATGTAACTGAACAGGCAGGACTGGGTGATAGCCGCTGGGCCAGTTCAGCCGCCTTTGGGGATGTGGATAATGACGGAGACCTGGACCTCTATGTAGCCAATTATGTGAAATTTGACCCCGACCATTTTCCAACCAGAGAAAAGGACGGCTCAGATTGTTTGTATAAAGGTATTCGTACCGGTTGTGGCCCCTGGCTTTATGAGGGCGAACAGGATATTCTATATTTAAACAATGGCGATGGCACCTTCACCGAGGTTACCCAAAAGGCTGGTTTGCAGGCGACCCGCGGATACCGTAGTTTTGGTACCGTTTTGATTGATTTTGATCTCGATAATGACCTGGACCTGTATGTTGGATGTGATGTTATGCCCAATCTGTATTTTTTGAATCAGGGCTCAGGGAAATTTTTTTCCGCAGGAAGGTCTCGAGGGGGTACGCTTAATGCAACCGGTAAACATGAATCGGGTATGGGGGTGGCAGTAGGAGATATCAACGACGATGGTTTTCCCGATGTATTCACCACAAATTTTGCCGGGGAAACCAATACTCTGTACTTGAATTCCAGAGGATTCTTTGAAGATGTTACTGAAAAAGCGGGCCTGGATAAGCATCCCGAAGAATTGGGCTGGGGAAACTATATGGCCGATTTTGATAACGACGGCTTCCTGGATATTCTGGTAGTAAATGGTCACATTTACCCTCAGGTAAATCAACTAAAAACAGAGAGCTACACACAACCCTGGAGAATGTTCAAAGGGCTGGGTAACGGAAAATTTATTGAAGCCGGCGATAACGAAGGCTGGCATTTTAAACCACGCTATTCCAGTAGAGGTGCGGCTGTGGCTGATTACGATAACGACGGTGATCTGGATATCCTTGTGGTCAATCATAATGACAGGCCTACCTTGCTGAGAAATCAACGTGGAGGGAATTTCTTAACCATTTCTCTTATTGGTGATGGTAAAAATCCACAGGCCATAGGAGCCAGAATCGCTATTAAATTTTCTGATAGAACAATCTGGCGCTATTTGACACCACACCAGGGCTATCAGTCGAGTCATGATCCAAGGGTGCATTTTGGTCTGGGTGCAGCCCAAAAAGTGAATCAAATAACCATTTACTGGCCAGGCGGTGAGGTGGAGATGATTAAAGGGCCCATTCAAGGCAATCAATTCATCACTATTAAAAAGGGAGAAGGGATTCTATGA
This sequence comes from uncultured Cytophagia bacterium, assembly GCA_964565205.1. Lineage (GTDB taxonomy): Bacteria > Zhuqueibacterota > Zhuqueibacteria > Oceanimicrobiales > CAZMEG01 > CAZMEG01. Next base: position 3,529 of record CAZMEG010000106.1, on the reverse strand, counting down.
AGTGTTCAGGTGTTAATGTGTTCAGGACTTAACGCTTCTGGATTTGGGGATTCGGGATTTTTTAACAGCGTCGTGCAATGACATAAATAATTTGGGAATAATCTTCAATTTTTAACGAGAGAGGTGTACCATGAACCACAATCAAAACATTGAACGAGTGGTAGATTTAACCGACTCTTCAAAGAACATCATTTTCAACATGAGTCTGGAGGAAGCCAGACGGTTTGTAGCTTCCGGTGATATTAACCGGGTGCGACAAATCGATGGACACTTTGCCATCGTTGCCAAGCAGGGCAAAATCGTGCGTTTAGCGCGCTCTATCGGTCGCCCACTAAGGTATTTTATCGCAAAAAAGGATTCCGGTCCCTGGTTGGTTGCAGCCGAGCGTATCGACACCATCTACCACTATTTAAAAAAAGAAGGTCTGGAAGAGCAATTTCACCCTTCCTACACCCGTATGGTTCCGGCCCATTATATTACCGAAATTGCTCTGGTGGGATGTCCCGATCCCAACCCCACCTATCAACGATTCTTCACTCCAGAGCGAAATGCCCTGGAACCCAACCTTGATAAAATCGGGCACCTTTACATGCAAACCCTGTATGAGGAAATTTTGAAATGGTTAAATCATCAGGCACAAGAAGGCCCCATTGGCGTTTGCTTTTCCGGAGGGATCGATAGTGGATCCGTATTTCTTCTTACCTACCATGCTTTATTGAAAACCGGACAGAATCCATCCCGCTTGAAAGCTTTTACCCTGGCCGTGGATGGCGGCGGAGAGGATTTACAGCAGGCCAGGCGATTTCTGGAACACCTGGGAATGGCCTTTTTTCTGGAACCTGTTGAAGTTGCCAGCCATGATCTGGACTGGCAGGAAGCCATTCGAATCGTAGAAGACTACAAACCTCTGGATATTCAAGCTGCTACCATGAACCTGGCTTTACTGCGAGGCATACGCCAACGCTATCCCGGGTGGCGTTACCTGATTGATGGCGATGGTGGCGATGAAAATTTGAAAGACTACCCCATCGAAGAAAATCCCGAACTCACCATTCGCAGCGTTTTAAATAACCTCATGCTCTATCAGGAAGGCTGGGGAGTGGATTCAATCAAACATTCACTCACCTATTCTGGAGGGTTGAGTCGCGCTTATACACGCACGTATGCACCGGCTTCCCGATTTGGATTCGAAAGTTTCAGTCCTTACACCCTGCCCCGTGTAATTGAAATTGCTGAAGCCATTCCATTTGTGGAATTAACCTCCTGGCAACATCAAAAATTGTATCAACTCAAAGGGGAAATCGTTTCCAGGGGGATCAAAGCCATTACAGGTTGGGAAATGCCCGTTTTCCCCAAGCGGCGTTTTCAACATGGAGCGGTTCAAAAACAAAAATTTGAGCATCTATTTCCTGAAAAACCTTTAGTATACCGTCGTGCTTTCCATGAGCTTTATGAATAAATTTACTGATGCGTGGATTCTGGCGCAACGGTCATCGAAAAATGTCGTATCTCACCATCGGCCCTATCAGGTGATTTTTGAAAAAGAATGTACGGGTCGAGGCACGGTGGCGGAGGTTTTAACAATATTTTTAACTAACAAAGAATGTCCGTTCCGCTGCCTGATGTGTGATCTGTGGAAAAACACCACCGATTATCGAGTGTCAGAAGGGGCAATCCCGGAACAAATTTCCTGGGCTTTAGATAACTACCCCCCGGCTCCTTTACTTAAATTGTACAACAGTGGTAATTTTTTTGATGTCCAGGCTATTCCAACAGAAGATTACAAGTCCATTGCCAGATTAATTTCTGCATTTGAGCGGGTCACTGTGGAATGTCACCCAAAGCTTGTAAATAGCCGCTGTCTGCAGTTTCGCGATCTTCTACCTGGCCAGTTGGAAGTGGCCATGGGGCTGGAAACGGTTCATTCTGAAATTCTGCATCTTTTAAATAAACACATGACTCTTGTGGATTTTGACAGGACAACGGCTTATCTGGTGCAAAATCAAATTCAGGTCCGGGCGTTTATTTTACTCCGCCCCCCATTCTTAGATGAAGAGGAAGGCATTTTCTGGGCAAAGCAATCCATTGATTTTGCCTTTAATTGTGGTGTGACCTGTTGCGTGATTATTCCAACCCGTTCAGGCAATGGGGCCATGGATTATCTGAAAAAGCAGGGCTGGTTTCATCCGCCTCAAATTCATTCGCTGGAAAAAGTCTTAGCCTATGGGATTCAGAAAAATCAGGGACTGGTATTGGCTGATTTGTGGGATTTAAAATATTTTTCTTCCTGTGAGCATTGCTATGAAAAACGGGCTCAACGGCTGGAGCAAATGAATTTGACCCAGGTCGTGCCATCCCCTGTCCATTGTGAATATTGTGACTAAACATGGGAGCAATTGATTATGATGAAATTCTATTCAAAACGCTATTTCATGATTTCATTAACAATGGTGATATTATTTGCCTCTATTTTTTGTGCAAAAAAGGAAAAAGATGAAAAAAAGAAAGCCATTGAAATCGTTCGTCATCGCACACTGGGCCTTGCTTATCTTGAAGAAGACAAACTCAAAGAAGCAGAAAATGAATTCAAATCGCTCATAAAATTGGCCCCCGGGGAAGCTATGGCCTACGCTAACCTGGGACTCACATACATGCGCATGGCTAAATATGATGAGGCTGAACAGCAGGTAAAAAAGGCGTTAAAACTGGAACCAGGTAATCCAGATATTCGCTTGATTCTGGCTGAAATTTATGACCTTACCAATCGTCCAGAGCAGGCCATTAAAATTTTGGAAGAAACCCTAAAGAGTACCCCGGATCACATTAAATCTCTTTACAAACTGGCACAATTGTACGGTCGCTTATCAACTCCGGAAGCACTGCAACGCCAGTTAAGTCTTTTAAAGAGGGTGGTTGAATTACAACCGGCCAATATCGCTGCCAGATTACAACTCATGGAACTTTTAATACGCAACGGTCAGGGGAGTGAGGCTCTGGCACATCTGGAAGACCTCATCAAGCAGATACCTGAAATGCCTAAAGAAGCCAGGCCGTATTATGATCAGGCCTTTGAACTTTTGCATGCCAATCATGTAGAGGAAGCCCTGCGACCGGTAAGAATTTTACACAATTTTTTAAAGATCACGCCGCTTTACCAATCCAACATTGTAGAGCTAAAAGGGCCACGCGGCAGTCAGATTGGGTTTCCGGTACTAACCTTCAGTCATGAAATCACCACACAAATTCAAGAACCACGTTCAATTTTAGAGGCCATGCAATTTACGGATGTCACAGCCTCGGCAAAATTAGATAGCATCGAATTTTTCCCTGGTACAACCAGTAGCCAGGGAATTGTCGCCGTAGCCGATTTTGATAACGACGGGGATCAGGATATCTATTTCGCCAACTGGAATCCACAAACCCAAAAAGGCCATCATTATCTTCTGAGAAATAATCTGGGTCGATTTTCGGATATCGCTGGAAATGCTGGCGTGACCCACCGTGGCAAGGACCTCGATGCCATTTTTGC
>CAZMEG010000105.1:0-9135 GCA_964565205.1 uncultured Cytophagia bacterium | reverse complement strand
GTTTTTTCAATACTCCAGGAATCCATCATTCCAATACTCCTGACACCAATTATTCAAGCTAAATTTAATTTAACAGGATGACGTTGTGCGGTGGTTTTATCTTATATGTGTTAGTGTATTTTTTATTACCTGTCGTTATCCACACACATCCAATGTGCAAGTAGACCAGGATGCTACAACCGTATTTGTTGAGAATCAAAACTATCTTGATATGACGGTCTATCTCCTGTTTGGATCTCACCGGGTTCGTCTTGGCACAGTCACGGGCCTTAGTTCTCGCCTCTTTGTGATTCCTGAACATGTCTTACATGGTGCCCAATCCGTTCGTTTGTTAGCGGATCCTGTCGGTGGTCGTATTTCTCCTGTTACACAAGAAATTTTCTTAGTTCCGGGTGATAAAGTGGAAATGGTGATTCCAAATAATTAAAAAATTTAATAAACCATATCTGTTCTGGTAGGGAGGTGATAATTTAAAATTTTAATTGATTTATATAACTAATTCATTTTTTAACCAGTTTTCAAAGGAGGTGGGAGGAATAAAAATTCTCTCTTCAAGTGATTCTTATCTTTCTTAATTTATTTAAGAGAAAATGCGGGCATCAAATTTTGGAGGAAGGTAACAATGAGAAAGATAATTTTATTAATGATGCTGGTTTGTGCGTTTTTAACCTTACCGGTTCTCGCCCAGGAAGGTGTCATCATTAAAGGTAAGGTAACAGACGAGGTCGGCAATCCTCTTCCGGGTGCTAACGTTTATATAAAAAATACTACCTATGGAGCTGCCTCCGATGTCGATGGCAATTACAGTTTTTCCGTACCACCTGAAGCCACTCTGGGTCAGAAGGTCACTCTGGAAGCTCAATTTATTGGTTACAAAACCCAATCTGTGGAAGTTACCCTGAATCCCGGTACAATTACGAAAAATTTTTCCTTACCCGTTGATGTTCTGGAGTTGGGCGCTGTGGTAGTAACTGGAATGGGAACGACTATAAAAGAAAAATTGGGGGTATCTATTTCTAAAGTCAAGCCCAAGGTCATAACCTATTCGGATGAGACCAATTTAGTTCAGGCTCTGGCCGGTAAAGCTCCCGGTATTTATGTGCAGGAAACCAGTGGAGATCCGGGAACCAATAGTTTTATTCGTATTCGTGGTGGTGGTTCCATCGATCGTGACACTCAACCGTTATTTGTAGTAGACGGGGTACCTATTTCCAACAATACAGATTATACCATTGGCTTTAACGGGGGTACCGAAACCAGTAATCGCGCCTCTGATATTAACGTGGAAGATATTGAATCCGTGGAAATATTAAAGGGGCCGGCTGCTGCGGCGATTTATGGCTCACGTGCTGCCAATGGGGTGGTACTGATTACTACCAAGAGTGGTCGCCCTGGCAGAACCAGAGTTTCCTATAAATTTACAGTGGGTGCGAGCAACTTATCTAAAAAGTATCCGGTTCAGCATTGGTTTGGACAGGGAACCAAAGGTAAATTTAGAAAGAATTATTCCCGGAGTTGGGGACGTCCTCTAAATGTTCCCGATGCTCCCTGGTTTGATCCGAACAAGCCGGTAGACAAAGTTTATGATCATCTCGATGAAATCTCCGGTACGGGCTGGAGTAACGAAAATGTCCTTACCATCTCTGGGGGACGGGATAAAACCACGTTCTTCCTTTCTTTTGGTCGAGTTTACGAGGAAGGTATCTGGAAAGCGGACCTGTCCCCGGATCAGCGTCAGGCCGCTCCGAATTTATTTAACACGATCATGAAACGAAGACCCCCGGCGAGTTATGAGCGATACACGATACGAGTCAAAGCCAGTCAATTAATAGGTAGCAAACTTAAACTCACCGGCAATGCTGCCTATGTCAATGTGGGTGCGCACTATGTACAAAGGGGTGACAATGCCATTGGTTTAATGTTAGGTACGCTTCGTACACCACCCGAATTTAATAACTGGCCTTATCTGGATCCGGAAACAGGTTTCCACCGCTCGTACCGATACAGTGAAGCTAAAGTGTTACGAAAGAGCCGTAAATTTGATAATCCTTTCTTCATTTTATATGAGCATGAAAATCCCAGAGACCTTGGCCGGGTATATGGCTATTTAAAAGCCGAGTATGATTTGCTTGACTGGGTGAAATTAGATTATACAATTGGCTCGGATTACTACAGCGATGAAGCCATGTACCTCAACCCACCCAGCGGCTCACGAGAAGGTGGGGTTGGTCATCTGCGCAAAGTTAATTTCATCTATCACGAACTGGATGGTAATTTTATCGCTACCATTGAAGGAGAAAAGTGGCTGAGAAAGCTCAGCAAACACCTGTCGGGCACCCTGATGCTGGGACACAACATCAACCGGCGAAGATATCACCGATATCAAACAACGGGTGTCGACATGGGTGTGCCTGGCTTTAATCAACTTGATAACACGGTGCAGACCAATTTAAGCACTGACGAGTACGAATATTTGATTCATACGGAATCCTTTTTCGGTCAATTAACCTTTGATTTATTTAAGCAGTTATACTTAACGGGGGCTTTGCGCAACGATGGTTCTTCCACCTTTGGAGCAAGCAAACGTCGACACTGGTATCCCAAATTTAGTGCTGCCTGGGAATTTACCAAATTTCGAACCCTGCCATTTTTGAACTTTGGTAAACTACGCTTTGCCTATGGAGAAGCCGGTATCGAGCCAGGAGTCTATACTACTATTACTGGATTCAGTACCGGGTCAAAAGGATTCGGAATTTTCACTTCTACTGTTTTGAACACCACCTATCGCGGGAAATCCGGTTATTTTTCAAGCTCCAATAAAGGTAATAATAATATTAAACCGGAGCGTACCAAAGAATTTGAAATTGGTGGTAATCTGGCTTTCTGGGATTCACGTATTGGACTGGATGTAACCTATTATAAACAGACTTCGACCGATGTGATATTTGATCTGAATCTGGTGCCTTCCACAGGTTTCTTTTCTCAAACCGACAATGCGGCTACCATAGAAAATAAGGGCTGGGAACTTTCTCTTGACCTGGCTCCTGTGAGAAAATCAAATTTCACCTGGGATCTTGGCTTCATTTACTCTCGCAACAAAAATATGGTCACCAAGATGCGCGACCGCAACGGCAATCCGGTATTCGAACAGATCGGTCGCTGGGCTTATGCCGGTGAAGGACACGAACTGGGTGAAATGCGTCTCCAGACCTGGGTTCGATTTGGTTATGGTATGCAATATGACATTGATGGGGATGGTGTTAAAGAAGACATTGATAATCTACCGCAGTACAAAGGAAAGTGGAAAAAAGGTGATGTGTTCATTTTTGAAGACGGCTTTCCGAGAATGTATGGCGAACTCATCTGGTCAGGTTTGAGTAGCAATCCAAAATGGACCGGTAGCATTCGCAATGAATTCACCTTGTTCAAGAATATCACCGTTTCAGCATTTATTGACATCGTTCAGGGTCATTATATAATGAATCATGGTGCTGGTGCTCTTTTCTCTTATGGTACACATGCTGGTACCGCCGATCGGTATGTGGAAGGGGATCCCTGGTTTGAACAGAATTACAAAGAAAAACCGGTTCCATTAACCGGTAAATTTGGTACCGGACCTGATGGAAGAAAGGACATTAAAGGTTGGGGACCCGGAGCGGATGAAAATGGTAATCCCAAACCGGTTAAGCTCACCGAAAGCTGGTATCGTACAGCAGGCGCTGGATTTCAGGGAGATGGCTTTCAATTTACTGAAGATGCCAGTTATGTGAAATTACGAGAAATTTCGGTTAGCTACCGCCTGAAGAAACCCTTTCTAAGAAAACTCGGTTTGAGCGAAGTGATTTTCCGTTTGAGTGGTAGAAATCTGGTTACCTGGACTGGTTATACCGGTTTTGATCCTGATACCAATCGTCGACAGGCAACCAATGCCCGTGACAGTGACTACTTTAATCAACCACAAACAAGATCCTATTATTTTGAAGTTCGGGTTAATTATTAAACATTAGGAAAAAGGAGAGAAAATCATGTATAGAAAAATCGCCATTCTAATAATATCGGGTGTATTTTTGAGCTTTCTATTTGGCTGCGGTGGCGATTTCCTGACCGGTGGTAAGCTTTCCAACGATCCCAATAGACCTACGGATGTACCTCTGGACAACCTGGTTGTTGCCATGCAGGTAAATGCTTATGGCGTTGTGGTTGGACCTCTGAGTTTTATCCCGGTCATGTGGTTGCAGCAAATGTCAGGGGTTTCCCAGCACTGGTCCAGTTATGAAGTGTACGAGATCACCGGTCAGCAATTCGATTCTCCCTGGTTCGATATTTATGGTGGCGGAGGCCTGGCAGATATCAAGATTATCAAGGAGAGAGCTGAACAGCAGGAGAAATTCATTGTACTGGGAATGGCTAAAATGTGGGAGGCCCTGCTCATCAATACCGCAGCCGATCTCTGGGGAGATGTTCCTTATTCCGAAGCTGTAAATCCGGAGAAATTCCCCACGCCCAAATATGACAAACAGTCAGAAGTGGCGCAGGCAGCTCTCAATTTAATTGACGAAGCCATCGCCGATTTTCAAAAAGGACAGGCCTTTTTCGATGGTACTCTGGATTTCACCTACGGGGGCGATACTGAAAAATGGATTCGTGCGGCCCATTCTTTAAAGGCTCGTATCCTGTTGAACTGGGCGGAGGTTAAGCCCGAAAATTACCAACTGGCACTCAATGAGGCTCAACAGGGTATCGCTTCCGAAGCGGATAACTGGACGGCTAAATTTTCTGAAACCAGTGGCGAGGAGAATCTCTGGTACCAGTTTGAAGCTCGTCGTTTTGGCTATGTCAAAGCAGCCAATTTCATTGTGGAATTGTTGAAAAAGGATAACGATCCACGCCTGGAGATTTACTTTGGCAAAGATATCGATGGTAACTACTCAGGCTCCAAACCCGGTGAAAATAATGGAAGCGCAAGCTGGTTAAATACCGAAACCTTCGGTTCCAAAGACTGGGATTCGGAAATCCTCACCTGGGCAGAAACTCAATTCATTATTGCTGAATGTCAGTATGCCCTGGGTGATGAAGATGCGGCTCGTAATACTCTGAACAATGTTATTCAGCCCGGTCTGGAAGCCAAATGGGGCCTGGAACCTAATTCTTTACCACGTTATGAAACTCAAACCGGTGTGGATTTACTGGAAGCGATTATGATGGAAAAATACAAAGCCCTGTTTCTCAATCTGCAAATCTGGAGTGACTGGAAGCGAACTGCGTTTCCGATTCTACCGTCCACCCCACAGGGCCGTCGTATTCCAAGGCGCATGCTTTATCCAGAAAGCGAGCTCAACACTAATCCTAATGCTAAATTTCTGGGCCTTTATGCGAGAACCGAAAACGATCCCGGCAATCCTCAGTATCCCGGTAGAACGGTAAATCCGTAATAGGGCGAAATGAGTTTGGCTAACACCCTGCCTCAACTTTAGGGCAGGGTGTTTTTATATTGTTTGATAATGAACTTTAAATTTTTGATAATCAGCCTGATTACTCTTATCTCTTCACAAATTCAGGCTCAACCTACAACCCTCGATTGTGATTTGCGGGAAGAATTTATATTTCTCGGCTGTCCCGGAGGTCGTGATTGCATTCCTGCTTTAACGAACCCTGAAATTCTTAATTCGTATGAATCCTATTATTTGAACGATGAGGATTTAGTTGTGGGGGTCATTCGTAACGGCTGTGCAAGGGCGTTTCCTCTAAGAATCTTGTGGTATCATGAAGTCATCAACGATACCCTGGGTGGTGAAATGATAACCGTAACGCATTGTCCACTCACCGGGACCAGTCTGGTATTTGATGGCACCATAAACAACACCGAGCATACTTTCGGTGTTTCGGGATTACTTTACAACAATAATTTGATCATGTACGATCGACTTACCGGAGAGACTCTGTTTCCACAAATGTGTTACAGAGGCCTGCAGGTTGAAAATGGCCGGCTGAAAAACAATGGCGAGCAGCTAATTTTATTACCGTCGCTGGAAACCACCTGGACAGACTGGCTTTTTTTATATCCCAACACCACTGTAATCTCCAATGAGACTGGTTTTGAACGAGATTATACGACTTACCCTTACGGTGACTATCGCACCAATAATAATCTTTTACTTTTCCCATTGACCCATGAAGACAGTCGATTGAATCGGAAAGATGTGGTCTTTGGTGTGAATTTGAACCATATCACACGGGTTTATCCTTTTAAAAACATGGGTGAAAGAGCTGTCATCAATGATGAAATAGGTGGCGAAGAAATTGTAATCCTATTTAGTAAATTAGCTAATCTGGTGGTAGCGTATCATCGTAGAGTGGGTGATCAGAGTCTCACGTTTCAACTGGACAGATATTTCATTACCACAGGTTTGTTAAATTTACGTGATAAAGAAACCGGCAGTATCTGGAATACAAAAGGTGAAGCGATTGAAGGTCCACTGGCAGAAAAGCACCTAAGATTGAAGCCTGTACCGGCTTATCGAGCCATGTGGTTTGCCTGGGCTGCTTTCTGGCCAGATACGGAAATTGCCGATCTTGACTCTCTGAACAATCCTGCGAAAGATCCATCAAATTCAGAGGAAATACCAGGCACTTTTGCTTTATATCAAAACTTTCCCAATCCTTTTAACTCTTCCACGCGAATCAATTTTGATTTAAGCTCAAATAGCCGTGTAACATTTAAAATTTATGATGTTCTGGGCAAAGAAGTCCGAACTATATTAGAAAGTAAAAATCTCTCTGCGGGTAAAAATTGGGTTGTCTGGGATGGGAAAAATAATCTGGGTGAAAAGGTTTCATCTGGTATTTATCTCTATCAAATTCAAGCTGGAAAGTTCAGACAATCCAGAAAAATGTTATTGTTAAGGTGATGGATTGGTTTTTAGTTAGTTGTTCGTGGTTAGTCGGATGTTTCTTACTTTCATGATGGTAAAAGGTTATGCATAAATGTGATGAAAGACATCATAAAATGAAAGAAGAACTTTTAAGAAAATTACGGGAGTCCATTTATTATTTAATCATATTAACTATACTACTAGTACTTGCCGACTGTACTCGAAATCAATCGAAAAAAGAATTTGGCGGGGTGGTCTCTGCCGCCACGCCAGAGGCTGCAACCGCAGGTGTTAAAATTCTGGAAGCCGGGGGCAATGCTGTCGATGCGGCTGTAGCAGTAGCCTTTGCCCTGGCGGTAACCGAACCTGCCATGTCAGGGCTCGGTGGTCAAACCCAGATGCTGATCCACATGCCTGATCAGAAACCCTTTGTCATCAATGGAACCTCTCGATCCCCAGCCGCTACACCAGAAAACATTCCCCCGGACAGTATTTCAGGCCACAGGGCAACCACCATTCCCAGTACGGTCCGTACATTGGCCTATGCCTGGAAACACTACGGCAGCGGTAATATCTCCTGGGCCCGGCTTTTAAAGCCAGCAATTGGTTATGCAAAAGAGGGCTTCCCTGTTGGTCACTTCCGCTGGCTGGTATGGAAACGTCATGCAAAAAATTTGCAGAGCCATCCCTCCACGCGACTGCTATTTCTGACTGCGGAAGGGCAGGTACCTGAGGAAGGGAAATTGTGGAAACAACCCGTACTTGCTCAAACATTACAGCGCCTGGCTGAATATGGACCTCAGGACTTTTACCGGGGCCAGATTGCCAAGCAGATAGTCCGGGATATGCAAGCGCATGGGGGCTGGATCTCTTTCGATGATTTAAAAAATTTTCGGGAACCAGAGGTCATCCCTGCCTTGCAGGGATCTTATCGAGGCTGGCAAATCTATACTCTACCTCCACCTGGCGGTGGCTGGGTTGTGCTGCAAATTCTGAATATGCTGGAAAATTTAGATGCCAGGGAGTTAGAAATTAATCATCCTGCTCGAATTTTACATATTGCCAGAGCCTTAAAGATTGGTCATCTAAGTCGCAAAAAGCATCCGGTAAAAAATCTTTCCAATTATGAATCGGAAATTTTCCAAAAGATTGATAAGCGTACCGCCAAAATTTTATGGCAATTAGAAGAAACGGCCCAGGTAGGAGAAACTACACATTTTTCAGTTGTAGATGCGCAGGGTAGGGCAGTAGCCGTTACGGCAAGTATAAACTCTTACTTTGGAGCTAAAGTAGCAAACCCGGAATTAGGGTTTCTTTACAATAATTACATGAAAGAATTTGTTATTGGAGAACCTGATCATCCCTTTGCTTTAAAACCAAATGCTATGCCCTATTCTTCCATGAGTCCCACCATTGTGGCCAGAGAGGAGAGACCTTACCTTGTTTTAGGGAGCCCCGGAAGCTCAAGAATTATTTCCGCCGTGGCTCAGGTCATTCAATTATGGGTAGACGCCAAATTAAATATCCAGCAAGCCGTTGCCTTTCCACGTATCCATGTGGTTCCTGAAAATAAACTCTATATCGAAGCGATGGATTCGCTGGAGATTCCAGAAAAAATTTACCGGGAATTAAAAGAACGGGGCTTTGTTCTAAAGAAACCCCGTACAGATCTGGCCACTGGCCGGTTTAATCCATATTTTGGTGGTGTTCATGCCCTGGCTTTTGAAAATGATCACTGGCAAGGGGCCGCGGATCCACGTCGAGATGGTGCCGTCAAATATGCCCGGGTAAAAGTTCCATAAACTACAAGCTAAAGAATTATCATAATTACACCACCAGAATGATTTAAGCCGAACCGAATGGAAGCTTCTGAGGCACTGTAATATTGAATTTCCTTAATATTTTCCGTAGAAATTGAATACAGGGTGTCGATGGGGCCATGTTTGTTGCCGTTCACATAAATTACCGGATAGGAAGCTTCTTCATTTCTAATAGATTTGCGACCTCGACCTCGTAACCAGAAAGGACGTAATGTCTGGATTAGTTCATAGGCATTGGCAGCCCCGCTATTCCGTATTTCTTCTAAGGCGATATAGTTGCGTGAATATCTGGTAGTGGTGGCGGTTTCCTTGGAAGCGGAACAGGCATTGAATAGGATTAACCCTAAAAATGAAATTAACATTATACTGCGCATGACAAATCCTTTTTAATTATTTTACTTATTAATAAATAAATAATAATTTTGAAATTTTCAATATAAATG
>CAZMEG010000104.1:0-9219 GCA_964565205.1 uncultured Cytophagia bacterium | reverse complement strand
GGGTTTTCACAAACCCCAGAATTGTCAAAAAGGATGCCAGTTAATTTTAATCCATTTAACTTGCTAAAAATTAATTAAATATGAAAAACTGTAAAGCCGAATTTGAGGTGAATTTTAACCACAGATGTGGTTTACTTTCAACAGTGGGAGGTCAGAACTACCGATTAGTGTGCTTACCCGCACACATGCCCGGTGCATCGTAATCCCTGACGCTTTCGATTGGAAGCAATATGAAGATAGAATTTTTGTCCCAGATAGGGAGTAGGAGGGAGGTACAAAAGGGGGAGGATTAACCAGCCCAGAGGCAGCCGGGTGCAAATAATACGAAATCCATGGAAACCGGTAAATATATTTCCGGAGGGGGTAATGACGTGCATTTCTTCAAGGCAGCGATTGTAATCAAGCTGTGGAAAATCTTTCTGAAGTTTTTGCCAGTCAGTAAGATCGCGATATTGTAGAAATTTAAACCAGTCCAGAAATTTTAACCATCGGATAGTCCGTCGGCAGAGGGGACAGGCACCGTCATATATGATTTGAAGTTTGCTGGTTTTCATGAAATGGGTTACTTCTTTAAAATTAGTTCAACCGATTTGTCAATTACCTGTCCAGTATTTTTATCCTTAACTTTAACTGTGAGCAAATGTTTGCCGGGATCCATTTTTTTAACATCGAAAATGACAAACTCCTGTACCGAAGCATCCTTACCGGTTCGTGAAACTTTAATGGCCACAGATTGGCGCTTACCTCCACCAAACAGACCCAGTATTTTTTTCTTTTTCTTTAATTGTTTGATTTCGTTTTCAATGTCAAAGGAAGTTCGGCCATTTTCATCCAGAGTTAAATTATAAATTTCGTAATAAACATAGACGGGTTCCTTACGTGAGAAGGTTTTAGAAGGATTGGGAATGATCTGAAAGCCGTGGTGAGCCAGAACAGAATCAGTAACGGTTGGATGGACCTCGTAGGCAAGAATAAGATCGCTAATTTGCAGATTGTTCCTTGAAAAATCAGGAATTTCAGCCAAAAAGTTTTCGCCACCGATTTTATTTTGTTCGGGAATTTCTGAATAAAAAGTAATGTGGTGCTCACCGGGCTCCAGTGAAAACGCGTAACGATATAACCAGAATCCGTGATGAATTTGAGAGGGGTTTTGTATATTAACAATTTCTTTTTGATAATACCGTCCATTTGCATCCCAGTTTTGATCAAAAACGGCTGCCCCGTGTTCCAGCCTGTAAGTTAACCCGTTCTTCTTTTCGGCCTGAATATCTTTTACAGATAACCCCACATAAATTTCGGTTAGTGTTTTGTTATCAGCGCCCTGGAAATTAACCAGTTGGTAAGGCATATCCATGGGCTGCACCTCTTTGTCCCAGGTGTGAAAATCAGTGGACATGGCCTGCATCACTTTTTCACGACTCTCATTCGCTATGGTGGCAAGCAGACTGCTGAACTCCACCTGAGAGTCGGCAAAATAGAGACGATCCAGTTGAGTGTCCCAGCCCAGACGGTCTGCTATGATAGCTCGATTGGTAATATAAGGTACCAGGCGCCAGTTGGAGCCCCCGGCAAATTGGGAGATGAGGAAATGGAATATGTATTCCGGCCGATCATTTCGGGCGTAGTAATGCCACGATTCATTGGTGGGAACATCCGCACCACCCGTTCTGGCAATATCATCGGGCTCACCATGACGAATATAAATTAACCCTTTATCATTAAATTCTTTATTTAAATAAAATGTTTTTGGAAAACGTAATTCCTGAACTTTATCGGGGTTATTCACCCAGGATCGGGCACCATCAAACCAGTAATTTTTTTCAGCATACGCCATACGACGGAAATGCTCCACAGCACGAATGTTAATCTCAGCGGCAGGAATCGGATTACGCGCAGTCCAGAATTTAACAAAAAATTCTTTTTTATCCTCAACGGAGGTCAAATGTTGATACGTTTCCAATTCCGAGTCTTTAAAAATGTACTTGCAATCTTCAAACATGAATTCCACATCGATAGGAGACTGGATTGAGTTCAGCGCCTTTTGAAAATAAATACCGGCAAGAGAATCCTGTTCCTGAACGGCGTAAATACGTGCTAATTCCAGAAGCACAGGAATGCGACTTAGACTTAAATTTTTCTGATTAAGGAGAGAGAGTGCAATGGAGTCGGCTTTAGCGTACTGTTCATTGAGTCGATAGTGCATGGCAAGAAAAAGCGCTGCCCATGAGTCGTTTTTGTTCTTTAACCATGTAATGACTTCGTTACTACCGGCATTGTGCAAAAATAATCGATATAGTTTAAAAAGACCGGTATGGGAAGACACCGTTTGTGGCTTTAAATTTAGCTGGCGATACGCCCACTGAATAGCTTTTTTCCAGTGGCGCCGCCAGCGTTCCAGATAACCTCTCTGTAAAAGCACATCTTTAAAAGTGGAATCCTGCATAAGGACTTTTTCAAAATGCTTTTGAGAAGTGCTAAAGTCTTTTTTCTTCAGCAGGAGAGCTTTAAATTTTCCTGTTTCCCGGTAGGCTATGCCCAGGTTGTAATGAGCTTCCAGGTCCTCTGGCCGGAGTTTCAGGATCTTTTTATTCCATTTTTTGACATCCCCCCAATCCGGCTTTTGAAAAGCCACCGCGCTTAACCCACGTAAGGCCTGAATCAGCGTTGGGTCCTGTTTTAAAGCTTGTTTGTACAATTTCTTTGCCTCTTTAAATTGCCCTTCCTTGTAAAGGCTATCGGCTTGAGAAATTAAGTGTTGCGGCAAGGCCTGAGCGTTTACTTCGGAGAAAGCCGAACAAATGGTAAATAAAAGGGTTAACCCAATCAATTGGTACTTCATTTTTTGGCCCCTTAAAATGGGTTTCTATTCGTTTTTTAATTTAATTTCAATGGATTTCTTGATTTCTTCACCTGAATTTTGATCGTGAATCTGTACGGTGAGCTCATAATTGCCGGGTTCCATATTGCTTATGTCCAGGCTGGCAAATTCAACGGATTGGGTTCCGCCTGTTCGACGTTCAGCTTTGATTGAAATACTTTTTTGTTTTTTGCCAGAACGTGAGTTCTTCTGTGAAACTTTACCTTTTTGTTTGGTTTGTTTAAGAATGGTTTCAATTTCAAAATTTGATTCGTTTTTATCATCGGTTTTTAAATTATAAACTTCATAATAAAGATAAACGGTTTCATTTATATTAAAAACTCCGGTCGGATTAGGAATAATTGTCATACCATTTTTAATAAAAGTCGAGTCTGAACCATGAGGTTCAATGAGGTAAGCCAGTTGTAAATCGCTCATTAATAAAGAATCTCCGGCAAAGTTATCCACATCAAGTACTACGTTCCAACCACCAAGTTTATGGTTGTCTTGGCTCTGTGCAAAAAGGGAAAGATAATAAGTGTTCGGAGACAACGGAAGTGTTACACGATGAATTAAATTGTTTTTTACCTGCCTAACAGAATTTTGCACGGGCCAGCTTTCGGTGAAATTCAATTTTCCCATCGGATTCCAGAGGGAATCAAAAACAGCCACACCGTGTTTGAATGCACTGTGCAGTTTTTTTAGAGGTAAGGCATAAGAGATATCCACCAAGGTTTTCCCCGACTTTCCCCGAAACTGAGTTACGCTAAAAGGAAAATCGAATAACTTGATATTATCCTTCCACGTGTAGCGATCGCTGTTAAGTCCAAGCTGAATTTGGGCTGCTCCTTCATCGATGATACCCTGGATTACATTAACAAACTCCATACGACCGGAGGTCCCCTGCTGAGCAGCAAAAATAAACCGATCTATTTTTGGATTCCAACCGGCTAATTGATCCAGCAGGGGGAAGGCATTAACCACGTTATTTCTAATAGTATTCGTTTCTTGAAAAACCAGTTGATTCAACTGATTCGGCTGGATTGGGAAAGAAATTAATCTCCAGTTATTTTCCACCGCATTGGTTTCCATAACAAAATGAAAGATCAGTTCAGGGCGAGTATCGCGCTTCACATAGCGCCACGATTCATAAGTCTCAAGCAACTGACCCGAAGCAATTGCTCGATCGTCGGGTTGGCCGTGTCGTATATATATGAGTCCTTTATCATTAAAAGCATCGTTTAAATAATAGACTCGTGGCATTTTTAAATTTTTATAACCAATTTTATTGGGAGAATTAAACCAGGATCGCACCCCATAGTACCAGTAATTTGCTTCAGCATGCAGTAAGCGCTGGAAGTGTTCTATGGCTCGAAGCTGAACATCGGTAGCGGGAAGTGGATTACGTGAACTCCAGAATTGACGAAAAAATTGGCGTTTTTCTTGTACGGTGGTGAGCTGTTCGTAACGCTCGAATTCCTGATCATTGAAAATATATTTACTCTCTTCAAACATAAAGGCAGCATCGGCATCAGAATTTAAATTGTTGAGAGCCTGGACAAAATATCGATTTGCCAGGGTTTCATCCGAAGTCTGTAAAGATAACCGTACCAGCGATAAATAAACTGGAATCTTACTAAAACGAATATTTTTTTCAAGCAATGCCTGAAATTGATTTCTGGCCTTTTCAAAATGTTTTTGCTTGCGATTTAATTCGGCTTGAAAAAACCGGGTCCAGTCATCCGGATATTGTTGAAAATGATCTCTTAGCTCTTTTTTGTTACCATAAAACAGATACAGTTTATAGAGCTTATACAAACCAACTTGAGAAGTGGCGGAGTTGGGTTTGAGTTTAAATTGACGTCTGGCCCACAGTATAGCAGAAAGCCATTTTTTGCGCCAGCGGTCCAGCAGAGCACGTTCATATAAAACATGCTCATACGTGGAATCTATTTTAATAACCTTATTAAAATATTTCTCCGACCAGCCAAATTGCTTTTTTTTAATGAGTTTATTTTTGGTTTTACCCGTTTCTCGGTAGGCAATGGCCAGGTAGTAATTTGATTCAACGTCATCGGGAAGAATTTCGATAATCTTTTTACTGTAATCTTTCGTAAGACCCCAATCCTGTGTAAGAAAACCAATTCTGGCTAACCCGCGGTAGGTTTCGAAAGTGTCTTTGTACTTTTTTAAAATTTTTTCATAGAGCTTACGAGCTTTTTTATATTCCTGTTGATTTAGAAGTTGTTCGGCTTTTTTAATAAGAGTGAGAATTTTAGGATTGGTGGTTTTAATTAAAAAATCTAAAGCCTCTTTATCATCTGGATTCACCTGAATAACTTTTTTAAACCATTTTTTGGCTTTTTTCCATTTTTGTTGATCGCGAGCAAGATAACCCAATCCTTTCAGGGCTTTAATGGATTTTCTGTCGATTTTTAATGCTTTTTTGTAGGCATTCTCTGCAGCTTTATACTCACCCTGGAGATAAAGACTGTCCCCGCGAGCAATAAGCTGGTTGATTTCACTATCTGAAGTTTGTCCCTGGGCATTATTATGGCAGGTAAAAATAAAAATGCTGGCAAACAGCAAGCCAGCGAAATTAAATTTGGGAAAATACATGATTAATCCTTTTCTATGAATGTTTTAATATATCTAATTATAACAAAAATAACAAGAGGAAAATTCGCTCTCTTTGTAAAACCTAAGTGATTTAAAAAATGACTTCTCATTATTAAGAATAATTTTTTATGTTTTCTCATTTTTAAGATTGATTATTTATTTGATATTTTTTAAGTTGTTAATAATCAAAGGGAAAAAAGTATGAAATAATCTGGCATATCCATTGCTTAACAATCCTCAAAAACTTTAAAATATTGAGAGGGAGAGATTCTATGAAACGAAAAATGGTGACTATCGATGGTAACGAGGCGGCGGCTTATATTGCACACAAAACCAATGAGGTGATTGCGATTTATCCGATTACGCCGTCTTCTCCCATGGGGGAACTGGCAGACGCGTGGTCTGCAGCAGGCAAAACCAATATCTGGGGTTCGGTGCCACTGGTTCAGGAAATGCAAAGCGAAGGCGGAGCGGCGGGGGCAGTACATGGGGCTTTACAAACCGGGGCTTTAACCACCACTTTTACCTCATCGCAAGGTTTACTACTGATGATTCCCAACATGTACAAAATCGCAGGCGAGCTCACATCTACGGTTTTTCATGTGGCCTCTCGAACCGTTGCAACCCATGCTCTTTCGATTTTTGGCGATCACTCGGATGTGATGGCTACCCGGGCTACGGGGTTTGCTTTACTTGCCTCCGGATCGGTCCAGGAAGTCATGGATTTTGCTCTGATTGCTCAGGCCGCAACTTTAGAATCCAGGGTGCCCTTTGTACATTTCTTCGACGGTTTTCGTACCTCACATGAGGTTTCAAAAATAGAACAACTCACCGATGAAGATATTCGAGCGATGATTGACGAAGAGCTGGTCATTGCTCATCGCAATAGACGATTGACGCCGGATCACCCGGTTATCCGGGGTACCGCACAAAATCCGGATGCTTTTTTCCAGGCCCGTGAAACCGTGAATCCTTATTATCTGGCCTGCCCGGATATTGTCCAGAAAACCATGGACAAATTTGCCAAACTTACGGATAGGCACTATCATCTTTTCGATTATTTTGGAGATCCTGAAGCAGAACGAGTAATTGTGATCATGGGGTCGGGTGCCGAGGCTGTGCATGAGACGGTTGATTACCTGGTAAATCAGGGTGAGAAAGTCGGTTTAATCAAAGTTCGACTTTATCGGCCGTTTTCGATAAAGCATTTTGTCCAGGCTTTGCCGAAGCGTGTAAAAGTGATAGCAGCCTTGGATCGGACCAAGGAACCGGGCAGTGCGGGCGAACCTCTTTATCTGGATGTGGTCAATGCATTGAATGAAATGGCAGACGAGGCTGGATTTGAAACCCGTCCTAAAGTTATTGGCGGGCGCTATGGTCTCTCTTCAAAAGAATTCACCCCGGCGATGATCAAAGGTATTTTTGATGAAATGACCCGGGAGAATCCAAAAAATCATTTTACCATTGGTATCAAAGATGATCTTACCCATACCAGTCTCGATTATGATCCCGAATTTTCCACTGAATCAGAAGATACAACCCGGTGTGTATTTTTTGGCCTGGGTGCGGATGGCACGGTGAGCGCTAATCGCAATTCTATCAAAATCATTGGTGAAGAAACAGAAAATTTTGCTCAGGGTTACTTCGTGTACGATTCCAAAAAAGCGGGAGCTGTAACCGTCTCTCACCTGCGTTTTGGCCCGCGTCCCATTCGCTCCACTTATTTGATCAGCCGCGCCAATTTTGTTGGATGCCATCAATTTGTGTTTCTGGAAAAATATGAAGTTCTCAAACCTCTTATGGAAGGAGGAATCTTCTTATTGAACAGTCCCTATGGTCCGGAGGAAGTGTGGGATCGGATTCCACAAGAGGTTCAGCAACAGATCATAGAGAAAAAGGCGAAATTTTACGTCATAGATGCATACAAGGTGGCCCGCGAAACGGGTCTGGGAGGACGAATCAACACCATCATGCAGACCTGTTTTTTTGCCATTTCCGGTATTCTGCCTAAAGAGGAAGCCATCGCAAAAATTAAGGAGTCCATTCGTAAAAGTTATGGTAAAAAAGGTGAAGAGATTGTGCAAATGAACTTTAATGCGGTGGATCAGGCGCTGGCACATCTTCACGAGGTGAAAGTACCGAATAAAGTTACCAGCAATTTACATGTTCGTCCGCCGGTTCCACCTGAGGCGCCTGAGTTTGTGCAGAAAGTCACCGCCCCGTTGATTGCTGGACATGGTGATGATCTGCCGGTGAGTGTCTTTCCCCACGATGGTACCTGGCCTGTTGGAACAGCCAAATGGGAAAAACGCAACATTGCTCTGGAAATTCCCGTCTGGGATGAGGAGATTTGCATTCAGTGTGGCAAGTGTGCCATTGTGTGTCCGCATGCAGTTATTCGCATTAAACTCTATGAACCCAAATATCTGGAAGGGGCGCCGCCTACATTTAAGTCTGTCCCAGCGCGTGGTAAAGAATGGGCAGGATTACAATACACCATACAGGTTTCCCCCGAGGATTGCACGGGTTGCGCTCTGTGCGTAGATTTCTGTCCAGTGAAAAACAAAAAAGAGACGCGTTTGAAAGCACTGAATATGCGTCCGCAACCGCCTTTGCGTGAACAGGAACGGCAGAACTGGGAATTCTTCCTGAAAATTCCTGAATATGATCGAAATAAACTGCGCCACAATCTGGTGAAGGAATCTCAGATTCTGGAACCGCTTTTCGAATTTTCCGGCGCCTGTTCTGGCTGTGGCGAAACCCCCTACATTAAGCTGATGACCCAGCTTTTTGGTGACCGGGCGATTATTGCCAATGCTACCGGATGCTCATCAATTTACGGGGGAAATCTGCCAACCACCCCCTGGACGGCTAATCACGAAGGCCGTGGCCCGGCCTGGTCAAACTCCCTGTTTGAAGATAATGCAGAATTTGGACTCGGTTTTCGCCTTTCCATCGATCAGCAGACTGAATATGCTGCCATCCTGTTAAAACGGATGGAAAAGCAGATAGGTCCGCAACTGGTAAAAGAAATTCTCGAAGCTGAACAAAAAGACGAACCAGAAATTTATGAACAACGACAGCGGATTGAAAAAGTTAAGAAAAAACTTAAAGAACTGGATACCCCGGAAGCTCGCAGACTGCTGGCTGTGGTTGACATGCTGGTTAAGAAAAGCGTCTGGATCATCGGAGGGGATGGCTGGGCTTATGATATCGGTTACGGTGGTTTAGATCATGTTCTGGCTTCTGGCAGGAATGTCAACATTCTGGTGCTGGATACGGAAGTTTATTCCAATACCGGTGGCCAACAGTCCAAGGCTACGCCACTGGCAGCCGTGGCAAAATTTGCTGCGGCCGGGAAAGCCACTCCTAAAAAAGACCTGGCACTCATGGCCATCAGCTACGGGAATGTTTATGTGGCTAAAGTAGCCATGGGCGCGAAAGATGAACATACTCTCCGTGCTTTCCTGGAAGCCGAAGCTTACAATGGTCCCTCTTTGATTATTGCTTACAGTCACTGCATCGCTCATGGCATCGATATGACCCTCGGTTTGCAGGATCAAAAATTAGCGGTGGATTCGGGCTACTGGCCATTATTCCGTTACAACCCCGAATTAATTAAACAGGGGAAAAATCCACTTATTCTGGATTCCCGGGCTCCCAAAATCGCATTTCAGGAATTTGCTTATCGGGAAAACCGATTTAAGATGCTTACCAAAACGGATCCTGTCCGGGCTAAGAAA
>CAZMEG010000103.1:0-9288 GCA_964565205.1 uncultured Cytophagia bacterium | reverse complement strand
TTCCACATTCAGGCGTTGGGCAATGATGCTGATGGCATTCAGGGGATTGCGGATTTCGTGGGCTACTCCCGAAGCCAGTTCCCCCATGGCGGTCAGTTTTTCCTGTCTGCGCAACCGTTCTTCCCAGGCTTTTTTCTCCGTTAAGTCTTTTAAAACCGCTACCGCCGAATCGATCTCACCACGGTTATTGCGCAAAAGTGTGGTAGTCACCGAGAGCACCTTTTCATGACCATTGAAATGATACACCACCTCCCGATCACGAACCTCCTGACCGGTTTGCAGGGTTTGATCCAGTAACGAGGTTTGCTCCCCGATGATGTCACGACACGATTTTCCAACGACCTGTGGGGAAAGTTTACCAAACAGTTTCTCGGCTGCCCGATTAAACAGGGTGATGCGCCCCTGGTGATTTACCGCTACCACAGCATCGGCCATGTTTTCCAGAATATTGCCGGTGTAAGTTTTAATTTTTGAGTAAGCTTCGGTAAGCAAAGTGTAGTTCTGCTGAGTCACAAAGAAATTAAACAAAATTACCCCGATTACTATGAAACCAAAAAGCACCAACACGCCACGCTGCATGGTTCGCCGAACAGCCCGATTGGCTGGCTCCATATTAAGTCCCACGCGAATGACGCCCAGTAAATCACCGTGCACCATAAACGGCTTAACCACCTCCAGTACTTCCTGATCCTGGAATCGGGTAACCCTTGAGTTTAATTCCTGCCTGGTAAGCACCTGCTCTAAAAAGGCATCATTACGTAAGGATGGCATGGTGGTTACATTTCTGGTAGCAGAAAGAATTCCATTTTCATCCTGCAATACAATATAAACGATTTCTGGATTTTCGCCCAGATCCTGAATAATTCTGCCAATACCCACCCGTCGGCGCAATTCCAGCATGCTCTCGGGATCAGTGCATAAAACCCAGGCACTGTGTGGTGTGTTTTTCACGGCCACGGCATAGTGAGTTTTTCCTTCCCAGTCCTCGACCATACCACTAATCCGATCCATGTCTTCTTCAAAGAGAGGCTGTACGAATTCGAGAATATTTTCCGGACGGAAATGCTTGCTCACATCCGCAGGATAGGTCCTGCCGATGAGTTTACCCCGAGTATTTACGGTAAAAGCTCGTGCTACACCGCTTCTTTGCAAAAGAGATCTAAAATTTGATTCCGAAAGAGCGTTTTCATTTTGCAGATGGATAAGCATGAAGGCGGTATTAAAAAGATGACGCTCGATCAGTTGCGTGAATTCAGCATAAGTTTGCAGGGCATTCTCTGCACTGGTGAATAAAGCCTCGGTGATAGTTTCCGCCTCCTTCTGTAACAATTCCATGATACCCCGACGACTCTGGCTGATTTCAAAATAGCCGATCACAACCGCCAGAAATGTTAAAATGGCCACCAGAAATATGATTAATTTTGGGCGAAGGGTCCCCCATTTTTTAGGGAAGATAAAGGGTTCTGTGGGGTTCATAATTTAATGCACAATTACCTGAGACGTAAATTACTGGATGATTTCAGCCCTCCATACTTTTCCTGAACCATTTCGATAATATGCGCGCGCTTATGATTTTCCTGTAATTTTTGAGCAATAAAGCTTTTTACCTCTACGGCCCCTCTGGGCATATCACACGTACAATCATCCAGCGAATCATTGCAACTGCCGCAGGGACACATGAATTCGCGGGCAATGTCCAGTACCGCGGCACTTTGTACAGGCAACCTCGTTTGAAAACTATTACTCATCGAATTAGGTTGACTTTTAGATGTGAATTTAAAAATGCTGTAACCCAGTATTATTCCAATGCCAATAAAAATGACGGCATATCCAACAGGAAAAGATGATCTAGATATTTCTTTTTTGGAAGAAGTTTTTGGTGTAACAGGTGTGCCACAGTAAGGGCAAAATTTACTTTTTTTAGTAATCGTTCTTCCACATTTTTCACATTTCATTAGTTTAGTCCTTTTAAAGCCTCATTTTTAATGGCAGAGTTCGCAGAGAATTATCGGGGTTTTTACCACGAAGAACACGAGGTTCACGAAAATAATTCATAACAAAGATTTCGATATGCGCTTCTTATTTATAACTTTCATACCTCAAATTCCAATTCTTTCGTTTCAATCCCTGGCCAGTTTAATTCTTCTACATCAACTATCATAAGTTGATAAGCTTCTTTTATGTTTTCTTCCAGCTCTTCAAGAGTTTCACCTTGGCTAAATACACCAGGTACCTCTTTGAGCCGGCCAACATACCAACCTTCATCAATCCAATATTCTAAAGTAAATTTACGAATCCTATTTAATCCTCAATTTATGCCATGTTTTGCTTAATATGGCTACTGAGTGGGGTAAAACCACTTTGCCAATAATTTGTTGTTGGTTTTTGGGATTTGGTCAATTGGGATTTTTACTCTGGATTTGGGATTTTTAATGTTCATGTCCCTCTTCATTATGTTCATGAGTAATATCCCACTTTACCTGATCGGCAGTGACACCCTCCACCACCCCTTTGCCATTATGCCAGCCCAGCCCACAACCAGGGCAAACTTCTTCACCCTCTTTTAAATTATCACGGCAATCACATTCCCCTTCATAAAGGGCACACCAATTACAGGTAGGTTGAATGCAGCAATCATACTTACCTGCTTTAGTCAATTCTTTTTTAACCTCCGTTAATTCTTCTTTGATTTTCGCCAGTCGTTCTTCGGGTGACAACTGAACTTGAACTTCGGATTCTGAAGCATTTCTATTTTCCTGTTGACCCGTCTGGCAGGAAATCCACATAACAAAAAAAAGGGATACAAAAAACAGATTCCATAACCTTTTTAATAACATGAACAGTCCCTCCTATTTTGATTAATTCTTTATTTGAAATCAAGGCTTGATTTGGGAATAAATCAATTAGTCAGTCCTGGTGTGATTCATAGTACCCACCCGTTAATTAGTTGAATAATATTTTGTTTTGGTGCTCTAATTTTATCGATTATTAATGAGAATTTCAACTGTTTTTTTAAATTTTAAAAATAACTGGTTTTCCCCCTTACAAATCAAATGTATAGGTATATTTGAGCAGTACGGTTCGATTGTCTGTGAAAGGTAACGGCACCTCGCTATCATTCCGGTCCGTATTGATGCCATGATTGTACACAATCCAGAGATCGTTTCCTTCGCGAAAATAATAACGAAATCGTAAATTTAAAATAATAGCATCTGCGGTACTATTGAATTGCAGCAACGCATTCATGGAAATTTTGGTATTCAGCGCTGCCTGGGCCCTTAAACTAACAAGATGAGCATCAAATCTCTGATTTCGACTGGGAAAACGGACAAAATTGATACTGTAATTAGCACTCAATTCAAGATGGGGAGAGACGTTCCACGTGGGGTTAAATCTCAGGTCAATACGTTTCCCATCATAAAATGTTGACCAGGTCACATTGGCATCGGTGCGCAGAAGACGACCCCGGGTCATGTTGTAATTGAATTCAACGCTGTAAAAGGTGTAGCTGCCTTCAGGTACATAGGTCTCCTCTGGGAAATCCAATGGCTCACGTAAATCCTCATATCTCAGACGGGTGCTTAAAGATATGTTTGTACCAGATTTAAATTCAAAATTCGTTGAAAAGGCGAAAAACGCCGATTCCACCGTAGCATCACTATTTCTTAGAGCAACTGAAGAAAATAATCGCGGGGTTATCTGACGAAGTGGAGATTGATCACTGGTAAACCAGCCATAAGCAAGCCGATTGAACAGGCTTGTAAAATCCCTGCGAGTGATAAACCCCATGTCGGGTCGGTAATCCACCCCGGAACGAGTTATGGCGGTGGTATAATTAAAGCCCTGTTGTCGTCGGCGCGTCCACTGTAACCTGAATAGTCCTGAATTAATCGGATTATAGAGACCGTTACGCATGATTTCATCATCAAAAGTCTGAGCCATCTGGGCGATGAGATATTCATCACCAAATAAACGGAAGATGCCATCCAGTCCAACAGCTACATTGTAACTTCCGTCTTCACCAATTCGACTTGTGATCAGTGTGCCAGCGTAAGAGTTCTGGTTAAATACATTGCGCCGCAGCCGCAGGACATTAAAGTTTTCCGATGGATTATCCTCTTTCCTTGCAGTCTGCATATTGATGAAACCCAGATCCCAGTTCCCCAATCTACCTACCAGACGAGCACCGCCGATAATTCGAACGGGCTGACGATTGATTAAACCTATCTGTCGGCTGTGGAAAAGACGATCAGCTCGGCCGGTTCTGAATTCAAAAATACCAGCGCGTTCCTGAAAAAATTGGCGCTTTTCTGGAAAGAAAAGTGAAAAACGGGTCAAATTAACCTGTTCTTCATCGGCTTCAACCTGGGCAAAATCGGTGTTGATGGTCAAGTCTAAAGTCAGATTGTTGGTGATATTGTATTTCACATCGAGTCCCATCTCTCTTGTCATGCGAGTCTGCAGGTTGTAAGCGGAAGCAGAGGTAGCAAGTTCAGAGACTTGATTTACGCCACCCAGGGAGTAGGGAGTTAAATAAATTGGTTTACGAGTACGAACCCCTTTTAAAACAACTTTTTGCGCCAGCGAAGGTTTGAGAAAACCCCACCGCCAATCTGGAGGAATGGCCGGGTAAATGTGACGTTCATTTTTGCGGGAGATGTAACGATAGGTGATCAATCCCATAACAACCTGGCCATTCTTATCCTGAAACCCCAGACTGGAAAAAGGAATTCGCATTTCAACAAACCAGCCCTCTTGATTTTTAACGGTTGCAACATCCCAGTAAGTGTTCCAGCTTGAGTTTGCCGGTGGTCGTCCTCCCCTTCCCCCGGACTGAGCATCATTGCTTATGGCAAGATCGAACCGTACGCCGGCCGGGTTGGTGAAAAACCACAGCGCATTCTCGTTATCATTGAATACATCCAGAACTATGGCAAAGGTATCATCGCCACTATATCGGTCGCGATACAGAGAGTTGGCGCGAATGCCTGCCGGATCCGAGTCATAAAGCCGTCCCGAAACATATAAGTAGTTGTCATCATAAGCAATACGAATTTCTGTCTTTTCAGTAGGTGTACCTTGAAAAACAGGCTGATACACGGTCATAGGTAATGGTTTAATCTGCTGCCAGACGGGCTCATTGCTGAAACCGTCCAACTGAATGGAGCCGGAAATTCGGGGCAGCTCAACGATCACATCATTGGCTGTGAGCAATGATCCAAAACATAAAAAATTAAATGTTATACAGAAAAAAAACCTTCTAAATTTTTTCGATAGAAGGGTCATGCCAAATGCAATTCTGTAATTTTAAAATAATTTAAAATATTTTTAAAAATTATCAAGGGGAACTGGAGGAACCGAAGGGACCTTGGAGTCAAAATTTATTAATCATGAAAATTTCATTTTGCTACCTTTAAAAATTTTGCATTAATTGCCACAATCACTGTACTCAATGACATCAACACCGCACCCATGGCAGGGCTCAACAGGATTCCATATTTAAAAAGTATCCCTGCCGCCAGAGGAATAGCAAAGGTATTATACCCGGTAGCCCAGGCCAGATTCTGCACCATCTTTCGGTAAGTAGCACGAGCCAGTCCAATAATGGCCACCGCATCTAACGGATTGCTACGCACGAGAATAATATCGGCGGTTTCCACAGCCACATCCGTTCCTGCTCCAATAGCAATGCCCACATCGGCCTGAGCCAAAGCTGGCGCATCGTTGACACCATCCCCGGTCATGGCCACCACCAGACCACGCGATTGAATCTCTTTTACCTTAGCAGCTTTTTCATGGGGTAAAACTTCAGCAAAGTATTCATCAAGTTCGAGTTCTTCAGCAACCCAGCGAGCCACCTGTTTATTGTCGCCGGTCAGCATCATCGGTTTGATTCCCATAGCTTTTAGCATCGCCACGGCCTTTTTCGATTCCGGTCGAATAATATCGGCCAGGGCAATGGCGCCTTTTATCTCCCCATCCAGCATAACAAAAATTACGGTTTTACCCTGGGCAGCCAGCTTTTCAATGCGTTCATCTTTAAAGGCCAAGTTTTGTTCTCGTAAAAATCCGGGACTCACTACTTTTACATTTTTGCCATTTACCTTTCCTTCGGCACCTTTGCCGGGAATAGCTTTAAAATCCTCAACAGAATAAACCTCCTGCGTCGAAGCGACTATCCCTTTCGCAATAGGGTGTTCAGAATGTATTTCCACCGAAGCAGCATATTTGAGCAACTCTTGATCATTCAGTTTACCATCTAATGTAAGGATGTCTGTAACTCCGAATTGACCTTCGGTGAGAGTGCCTGTTTTATCAAAAAGGATGGCCTGGACATTTCTTGCTCGCTCAAATGCGGCTCGATCTCTGATTAAAAGACCATTACGAGCAGAAATAGCCGTGGAAACAGCCACCACCAGCGGTACCGCCAGACCAAGTGCATGGGGACAGGTAATTACCATCACGGTCACGGTTCTTTCCAGGGCAAAAGCGAAATCTTTGTGCATGATTGATAACCATATAAATAAGGTAATGGCACCACTGGCTAAAGCTATTATCGTAAGCCAGAAGGCAGCCCGATTGGCCAAATCCTGAGTTTTTGACTTGCTTTCCTGAGCCTGACGCACGAGTTCCACCATTTGAGACAGAAAAGAATCTTTTCCGGTCTTCTTAACTACCACTGTAATGGACCCTTCTCCATTTATCGAACCGCCAATCACCACATCGCCTTTTTGTTTGAAAACAGGTTTGGATTCTCCCGTCAACATGGATTCGTTAACCGAGGTTTGCCCGTCAATGACTTCCCCATCGGCTGGAATTTTCTCACCCGGCTTTACCAGCACTTGATCATTTACATTAATTTCTTCTAACGGTACATCCTGTATAGAACCATCTGGTTGAACCTTATGCGCATCAGAAGGCATCAAACGGGTTAACTCTTCCAGGGCTCGCGAAGCACCCATGACAGACTTCATCTCGATCCAGTGTCCCAGCAACATAATATCTACCAGGGTGACCAGTTCCCAGAAAAATATTTTACCACTGAGGCCAAAAACCACAGCACTGCTGTAGGCATAGGCAGTGGTAATAGCAATAGCAATCAGAGTCATCATGCCGGGCTGCTTACCTTTCAGCTCATCAATCATTCCTTTTAAAAATGGCCAGCCGCCATAAAAAAATACCAGCGAAGAAAGTGCCCATAACAATAACAGATCTCCAGAAAAACGAAGAACCAATCCTAAAAAGCGTTGAATCATAGGTGAAAGTAAAAGTATCGGTATAGTTAAGAGCAAGGATATCCAGAACCGCTTCTTAAAATCAGCTACCATGTGGACATGATGATCATGATGGTGTGAATGATCACCCCGTTTGTGATGGTTGTGGTTATGGTGTATTTTATGTTGTGAAGTATGGTCCATTTTAAATCTCCCTTCCTTAAGTACGGTGGGTTTTAATTACACTTAAAGCCTTTTCGGTAGCTTTATAGCCTGCTTCCAGACATAGTTCTGCTTTGGAAAAATCAAGTGGATTCACATGCTCTCCAAAATCAGGCTGAATCACCAGATCGGCCAGAGATAGATGATGGTGCTTATGATGCCTTGCGCAAAGTTCGATGGCACGTAAAAAGGCTTCCAGGCCATTGTGAATTTCTACCTGGACATTTTCCTGATCCACATCCACCGCAATCACATAATCCACCCCCATTTCTCTTACAACTCCGGCCGGTACAAGATCAACAAAGGCCCCATCGGCTAGTAAATGATTGTTGTAATGGACAGGAGGTAGGAATCCAGGTAAAGCAGAACTGGCATGAATGGCAAAATCGGCCGGGCCTTCTCTAAAAATAATTTTCTTACCGCTGATTAAATCGGTGGTCACAACGGAAATGGGAATGCGGGCTTCTTCTAATTTCCGTCCACCAGTGAGCTTCTTTAAAGTTTCCAGGATTCGTTCATCGGGCAAAGCCCCCCAGCCCCATAAAGCATCTATCATAAACCGACCTTTTTCAAGAAAATTTTTGATATTTTTTAATAAAGATGTGTTATCTTGAGCATTCTCATAAAGACTTATTGGCACCGAAATTCCAAGTTGTTTGACCTGTTCGATTAAGAAATTTTCATCCAGTTCATCATTTAAAACAAAGGCCGCTCCAATAATTGCTCCCATACTGCTTCCAGCAATGGCATGAATGGGAATGTTTTCACGCTGCAAAACAGATAAAACTCCGGCATGTGCCAGACCTCTGATTCCCCCACCTCCAAGTGCAAGTCCAATCTTTTTATCTTTTTTTAACTTGCTGAGCAATTTCATGAATTAGTACATCCGTTTGAATCGTTTTAATCGAAGTGAATTGGTGACAACTGAAACCGAACTCGCTGCCATAGCTATGGCTGCAAATATCGGGTTTAGTAAAATACCAAAAAACGGGTACAAAACCCCCGCTGCCACCGGAATAAATGCCGTGTTGTAGAAAAAGGCCCAGAAAAGGTTTTGTTTGATGATCCGCATGGTTCTTTTAGATAATTGAATAGCCGTGACTACTGCCCGTAAGTCATCAGAAATAAGGGTAATATCTGAAGCTTCCATGGCCACATCCGTACCGGTACCAATAGCAATGCCGATATCCGCCTGCGCCAGCGCCGGGGCATCATTAATTCCGTCGCCAACAAAAGCCACCAGCAGCCGAAGTACCCACAGCAATTAAGGTGTTCATGTCGGCACTTTTATGTTTTAACGCCGCCCAGAAACCCCGGTAAAACTGCCAGCCTACCCAGAATTGTACGGGTGTGGCAAGGAGAAGCAATACCCAGAATTTAGTCAAAACCTCTGGTACCCATGGAAACCATTCCGCAAAACTACCAAGAAAAATAGGTATGCTAAGAATGGCTCCCATAATTAATTTTCTGCGCAGATTTCTTATTTCTTTCTGGCGAGCAACTTTTTCATAATCAACAGGTTCTTCACCTTCAGCTAAATCTAACACCTCGTAACTGAGATCATGAACCACCTTTTTCAAATCCTGCATACTCAACTGGGTAGTAAGATAAGTAACCGTGGCTTTTTCTGTGCCAAAGTTGACCTCAGCCGAAATGACGCCAGGCGTATCCCTGAGCGCTTTTTCAATTTTCTGGACACAACTGGCACAACTCATTCCTTGAACCGGGATAATCAATTTTGATTTGCCAGCCTCCACGAATTCACCGGTGGGAGCCACTGCCACATCAGAAAGCTCTGTTTGCTTAACTTCTATATCGCAAGCTTGCCCGTGATTAAGATATTTAATATTAA
>CAZMEG010000102.1:7913-9316 GCA_964565205.1 uncultured Cytophagia bacterium | reverse complement strand
ATAATAAGGGGAAAATATTTTAATTTGATGCAATTGCGATTGCATTAAGCTTTATAGTCTCAATGTCTAACAACTCAAAAACTAAAAAGATATTAATTGTCGATGATGTTCCGGTTAACATTCAGTTATTAACTACATACTTATCATCGGAAGGTTATACGGTGATCTCTGCAAAAGATGGCGTTGAAGCACTGCAAAAAGTTAAACAGGATGGTCCGGACCTTATTTTGTTAGACGTTATGATGCCCAAGATCAACGGATTTGAAGTTTGTAAGATTATCAAATCTAACAAAGAGACCAAATTTATTCCCGTGATTATGGTAACCGCCTTAAATGAATTGGAAGACAAGATTAAGGGAATCGATTCAGGGGCGGACGATTTTATCAGTAAGCCGTTCAACAAATTAGAACTTTTAGCACGGGTTCGATCACTTTTACGAATTAAATACCTGCACGACGAATTGAAAGACAAGGTGGTGCAATTACAAAAGGCCAAGGAAGAGTTGCGGCAATTAGCTATCACCGATGGATTAACCGGCCTTTATAATCATCGTCATTTTAAAGACCATTTGCGGCATGAATTAAACCGTGCCCGGCGCCACAATTTGCATGTATCCATTGCTATGATAGATATCGATCACTTCAAACACTATAATGATACCAATGGACATCCAGCCGGAGACCTTCTGTTACAAAAATTGGCTCATCTGCTGAAAAATAACATTAGAAGCATCGACCTGGCCGCCCGCTATGGGGGTGAAGAGTTTGCGCTGGTTCTGGTAGAAACCAATAAGCCGGCGGCTGGCATTGTGGCTGAAAAAATACGAAAATTGGTAGAACAGCATGCATTCCCATTTGAGGAAAAACAACCCAATGGGAAAATTACCATTAGCGTGGGAGTAGCAACATTTCCTGATGACGGCACCGATATGGAAACCTTAATTAAAATGGCTGACAAACGGTTGTACCACGCTAAACAACTTGGGA
Organism: uncultured Cytophagia bacterium; assembly: GCA_964565205.1. Taxonomy (GTDB): domain Bacteria; phylum Zhuqueibacterota; class Zhuqueibacteria; order Oceanimicrobiales; family CAZMEG01; genus CAZMEG01. The sequence goes on along the minus strand of CAZMEG010000102.1, from coordinate 8,329 downwards.
GAAATGCTATATCAGTTTGATTTTACCATGAACAAAAATAAAAAACGGATGATTAAACCTCGAATCAAGCGTGTTTCTCTTTTTCAAAAGCTGTTCATTCTTACTTTCTTAGTCGCTTCCATACCTCTGGGATTTTCCTGGCTGTATTTCTTTGCCGTAGAAAGAGGCATGATTCGCAAAGAATTGAGCGATTCTTCACTCATATTCTATGGGCTTTTATTCTTTGCTCTGATCCTGGCCATTTTCGGAGCTTTTTATTTCAGCAAAAATATTATTGGACCCATTGCCTATTTTAAACGGGCTGCCCTTGAGATAGCTCGAGGCAACTTCTCTCAGAAAGTTCGCATTAACACCCATGATGAAATCGGGCAACTGGCGAAAATTTTTAATTTCATGACCGAAGAATTGCGTAGGCT
>CAZMEG010000102.1:0-7903 GCA_964565205.1 uncultured Cytophagia bacterium | reverse complement strand
ACAAAAATCGTCCTTAAAAATATCGCCGATGGAGTCATCGTCACCGATGAATCAAATCATATTATCCTTATGAATCCGGTGGCTATGGACTGGTTTGGTTTTAAAAATTCTGATCAGTTTCTGGCGAAATCCATCGATCAGGTGATCCCCAATGAGGAATTGGTGCAACTGGTCAATAAACTTAAAGAGACCGAGGTGCGAGAAATCAATACGACCGAAATTTTGCTTAAAGGATCCGATGGCTGGAAAAAAGTCATCCTGCAGGCCCGGGCGACCAACATTTTTGATGAAGAAGAAAATAGGTGGAGTGGTGTGGTCACGGTTCTAAGGGATATCACCAAAGAGAAGGAAATTGACCGCATGAAAACCGAACTGGTTTCTATGGTTGCCCACGAGTTACGCTCACCGCTGACCTCTATTTCTGGCTTCAGCGAATTGTTATTAGATCCCAATACAGCTCCTGAACAAACCAGGGAATATGCTACCATCATCCTCAAAGAATCGAATCGTCTGAACGAGCTGATCAATAAATTCCTGGACATTTCAAAGATTGAATCAGGCAAGATTCAGATGCGTAAAATCCCGGTGGACTTAAAATTGCTTATCGCCAAGGTCCTTGAATATAACGGTCAACTGGCCAATAAGAAAAACATACAGGTGGAAATTAAGGCACCTCCCCATATTTCTGAAGTCATGGTAGACAAAGACATGATGGAACAGGTGGTTCTAAATCTCTTTTCTAATGCGGTAAAATACAGTCCAGAAAATGCAAGAATTACCATTCGTGTTTTTGAAAATAAAAATACCGTGGGTTTTGAAGTGGAAGACACGGGATATGGTATCCCCGAAAATGCATTACCGCGCATCTTTGACAAATTTTATCGAGTTTCCGACAATGAGCAGGTTCAGGAAGTGCAGGGTTCGGGATTGGGCCTGGCTCTCGTTAAACAAATCGTTGAAATTCATAATGGCGACATTCGTGTCCAGAGTAGTGTGGGCGAAGGTTCTACTTTTACCGTTACCTTACCCAAAACCGCTACAACTACACCCAAAAAATTAGATGATATGATGATCGTGTAGTTCAATTTTAAACTCACAGTAATTTTTTAATTAAAAATTCTTACTATGCCCGGTCGAAAAACAATTTTGTTTGTTGACGATGACACCGATATGCTGGAGATCGGCGGATTTATCCTGCGCAAGGCAGGTTACAATTTTCTTGGCGCGGAATCCGGTCAACAGGGTCTGGATATGCTGGTAAAATATGAGCCCGATTTAATCATTCTGGATTATATGATGCCAGGCATGAATGGCTTCCAGTTTTATCAGGAGATGCGTAAGAACACCAAATACAAACAGGTAGCAGAAACTCCCGTAATTATGTTGACCGCCAAATCGGGCGACGAAGTTGAACGTGAAGAATTGTTTGAGCTGGGCTTAAGTGCTTTTCTGGTAAAACCTTTTGGAAACCACGAACTCCTGAATGTCATTGATAATGTTTTTACCATCCATCAATTAAGGGAAAAAAACAAGGAGCTCGAACAAAGGGTTCGCATTACCGAGTACAAATATCAGGATTTAATTGAGAATGCCAGTGATGTGATCTTTACTCTTGATGCAGATGCACGATTTCAATTTATCAATCGCCGATTAGCCACCGTTACTGGGCACAATCGTGAAGACTGGCTGGGGCGCTATTTTTATGAATTGATCCTTCCGGAGGATCGTCCCCAGGCAATCAAACATTTTGAAATTTCCATTACAGGCCGGCCAAGCATTTTTGAATTTCGCGTCAATCATCGAAACGGGAACTGTATTTATCTTTCCACCCACATAAATCCAATATTTGAAAAAGGTCAGGTAGTAGGTTGCGTTGGCATCGCTCGCAACATTACACAGCGCAAACTTTTGGAACAGGAAATTATCAACTTAAAGAATTTTAATGAAAGCATCATTCAGAGCATCGGATCGGGATTGATTACCCTGGATTTGAATCGTCGAATTACTTCCTTTAATAATAGTGCGGAAGAAATCCTGGGTTACAAAGCAGAAGAGGTGGTGGGCAAAGCCCTGGATGAAGTTTTCCCGGCCGAAGACTGCCAGCGACTGCTACCCAATCTTGAGCAACAACACCAGTCTTTACTTAATCGCGAAATGCAGTTAACCAGAAAAAATGGTGAACGTGTTTACATTGGCTTTACCGTGACCCCACGAATTGACATCAATAATCAAAGGGTGGGTACCATCATTTCATTTCGTGACATTTCGCAAATAAAACAGATGCAGGCAGAAGTCTTACGCATGGATCGCCTGGCCTCCATGGGTGTGTTAGCCTCAGGGATTGCCCATGAAATTCGAAATCCTTTAGCCGGCATCAAGACAATCGCTCAAACTCTGGAAGAGGAAATTCCTGAAGATGATCCACGTCGGGAATACATTACCCGAATTGTGCGACAGGTAAATCGCATGGATGATCTCCTTCGTATGATCTTCTCTTATGCTAAACCCAGACAGCCACAGAAAAAGTATCATCGGCTGCAGGAAATTGTGCAGGAAGTCCTGGGACTGGTCGGCAATCGCTTGAAAGAACAGGAGGTGCGGTTTGAAGAGTTTTATCATCCTGAGTTACCGCTTGTTTTTGTGGATTTTTATCAGATTCAGCAGGTAATTTTAAATCTTTTCCTGAATTCTCTGGATGCCATGCCTGAAGGCGGCACTTTGAAATTCGAAGCTTATCCTGAAGTAACCAGAATCGAGCCGGTAGACCGTCGCGGTCGACCCTTCCCCGTTAAAAATGAAACTTCATTATATGCATTGGTGAAAATATCCGATACCGGGTGCGGGATTAAAGCTGAAGACTTACCATCTATTTTCAACCCGTTTTTCACTACAAAACCCCAGGGTTCGGGTCTGGGACTCTCTATTGTTTATCGAATTATCACTGAACATGAAGGCGATATCAAAGTTGAAAGCACAGCAGGTAAAGGAACCACATTTAAATTATTATTACCAACGGAGGAGTAAAGACGTATGGCGAAAGGTACCATTTTAATTGTTGAAGATAACGAAGATTTATGCAATACCATTTCCGACGTTTTAAAAAAGGAGGGCAACAAGGTTCGTACCGCCTATAATGGCGAGCAGGCCCTAAACATCCTGCACAAAGATATTATCGATTTAGTCTTGCTGGACATAAAATTACCGGACCTCAACGGTATTCAATTGCTCAGTACCATAAAAGAAATGGATCCGGATATTCTGGTGATCATGATCACAGCCTTAACCGATGCACAACCGGCCGTGGATGCCATGAAAAAAGGCGCTTACGATTATCTGCTCAAACCTTTTGAACTCGACGAGTTAAAATTGGTGGTAGCCAAGGCCCTGGAAACCCATCATCTAAAACGTGAAGTTTCCCGTCTCAAAAAACAACAGGAACAATTTCCCGACACCGAACTCTTTGGTAACTCTAAACCCATGCGCGAGTTAAAAAAATTAATCAAACTGGTTGCAGCCACACCAAAAACCTCGGTGCTCATACAGGGGGAGAGTGGTACGGGGAAGGAACTGGTGGCCAACGCCATCCACAACTGGAGTTCCCGGGCGGACAAGCCGTTGATTAAAATCAATTGCAGTGCTATTCCTGAACATCTACTGGAAAGTGAATTATTTGGATATGAAAAAGGCGCCTTCACCGACGCTAAGTCCATGAAAAAGGGTATCTTCGAACTGGCCCACAATGGCACTATCTTTCTCGATGAAATTTCCAGCATGCAAATGTCCATTCAGCCAAAACTCTTACGGGTGCTTGAAACTCAGACTTTTCGCCGAATTGGCGGTACCTCCGATATTAAAATCGATGTGAGAATTATTGCTGCCACCAATCGCAATCTGGAAGACTGCGTGGAACAGCAAACCTTCCGGGAGGACTTATATTACCGATTAAAAGTGATGGTTATTAATATCCCTCCACTGCGGGAAAGAACCGAAGATATTTTACCCCTGGCCATGCTTTTTATTGAAAGAAACAATAAAGAATTTGGCAAAAACATTAATGGCATTGCTTCTGAAGCTCAGGATTTGCTTTTAAAATATCAATGGCCCGGTAATGTTAGAGAGCTAAAAAATGTCATAGAAAGAGCCATCATTTTATGCAATGAAGATAAAATCCAGACGGAACATCTGCCTCTTGAATTACAGCAGGGGTCGTCAAAATTAACTGCTTCAAAAGAATTCAATGCTTATTCTGAAACAGCCGATTCTTTACAGGAAATGGAAAGACGTCATATTATTCATGTGTTAAAAAAATATAATGGCAACAAATCCAAAACGGCAAGAGTTTTAAACATATCTCGTTCTACTTTACGTGAAAAAATGAAAGCCTATGGAATAATGGAACACGACTTGATCAAAAATTGACCACCTGCCTTACATTCTTACCATATTATCTGGTAAAATTTTCTCCCTCCTTTTCCCCTTCCAGCCTCTTCTATCCTTTTTTCAGAAACATTAGAAAAATTTTACGCTATTTAAGTTTTTGATTTTGAATGACGAAAACAATTTAAGACCATTAAGTATGTCGGGGCTCCAGAGAATGTTCCCTTGAGCAAAGATCTGGCATAGGAATTGCAAAAGGAGCACCTATTCACCACGATTAACCGACAAGGAGCCCTGGTGAGCAAAAAAATTAGAATCTTAATTGTAGATGACGAAGAAGATTTAGCCTGGGGAATCGCCAAAAATTTATCACGCACTCATAAAAATTTTAAAATCGAGTGCGCTAACACGGGTGATGCGGCTTTGCAATTGATTGAGAAAAAATATTACGATCTTGTCGTTTCCGATTTTCGAATGCCCGGAAGAAATGGCCTGGATTTGTTAATGGACATACGAAAAAAATATCCGCAAACTAAATTCATTTTAATGACCGCTTATGGCTCTCAGGAAATTGAAGAGCAGGCAGACAAGCGGGGTAGTTATTTTTACATCGAAAAGCCTTTTGAAATGGCCTATTTAAAACAATTAATTCTTGAAGCGTTGAATATACAGGACCTGGGCTTCAGGGGTTCAATTTTCAGTAGTGGAATTCGAGAACTCATTGAATTTATATGCAAAACAAGACGAACTTCCTCTCTGATTGTAAATAAGGAAAAGCAAACCGGTAGAATCTATTTCAAAAATGGTGAAATTACTCACGCTGAATGTGGGAATTTGTCCGGTGAAAAGGCTTTACTGGAAATATTAAATTGGGAAAAAGGCCGTTTTAAAATGATCCCCAACGTGTTTTGTTCAAGAAGAAGCATTTTAAGAGATTGGAAAAAAATATTACATCATGTTATATAAACTCAGGCGAGAAAAAGGAGTGACCACATGGGAGAAGTCATCGCCATTGCCAGTCAAAAAGGTGGCGTAGGTAAAACCACCACCGCGGTTAATTTAAGCGCCAGTTTTGCCTACCTGGGTAAAAAAGTTCTGCTCATTGATGTGGACCCACAGGGAAGTGTGGCCACCAGCTTTGGTTACGGTCGTTATGATATCAAGGCCGGGGTCTTAGATATTTTTACCAAAGATGTGAGCATCCGCGAAGCTATTCATCCTACTGGAATTGAAAACTTTGATTTTGTGCCCACCAACGTATGGTCTGATGAAGGCGAGAAAAGACAACTCATTGGTGTGGCGGCGGAAAGCAAACTGAAAGGGGCCATTGCCCCCATTAGAAATGAGTATGATTTCATTATCATAGATTGCCCACCCTCTCTGGGTAATTTAACCTACAATGCCCTCATAGCGGCCGATTCACTTATCGTTCCCATCCAGGGTGAATATTATGCTTTAAAAGCGCTGGGGCGATTTTTACGCATGACTCGCATCATTAAAAACGAAAAAAATCCCAACCTTAGATACCGGGGTTTTCTATTAACGATGGTGGATACCCGCAACAAACTTACGAATAATGTTATTGAAAAAGTACGTTACACTCTGAAAGGATTGGTATTTAACACCATGATTCCAAGAAATGTGCGCCTGGCAGAGGTACCGTTTTATGGAAAACCGGTTTTACTTTTCGATAAATCCTGCAAAGGGGCTATCAGTTATATGAATTTAGCCCTGGAGATACTTGGAGAAGATGTTAAAAAAGTAGAGTTCACTTCTAATAAAAAGGTAAATAAAAAAGAACCAGCCCAGGTTCTGGAAGGAGCCTAACCGTGGCAAAAATATTGTTAGTTGAAGATGACCTTAATACAGGTTTTGGGCTAACCGAAATCTTGCAGGATGAGGGCCACCAGGTAATTTTTGCTCAGGATGCCCATCAAGCTTTACAAAAAGTAGATGCAGATGTGGACATCCTGTTAACCGATTTACGGCTTCCAGATTTAAATGGTTTGCAATTATTCAATCAGATTAGACAGCAACATCCCCATATTGTCACCATAGTCATGACGGCTTTTAGTAACCCTGACCTACAAATTGAAGCCGAGAAAAAAGGAGTTTTCCGCTGGATTACTAAACCTCTTGACCTGGATAAACTTCTGACCGACATCCGGGAAGCCATGGCCATGGAATCCAAATTAAATATTCAAGAACCGCAAAATTTGACCAGTTAATTTTTAACTCAAACTCATACAAGTACCATGAACGTTTTTTTAGACACCGAGTTTTATCATGAATTAATTAAAAGACTGTTTCACCCCAAAAGCTACTTTTTTTATTGTGTGAGCTATCATATAGATAGCGCACTGGAACGCGAAGGGATGAAAAATGAAGAAAATTATCTTCTTTTTGGTAATCTGATGGATCGATTGGTGGCAGCCGAGGATAAGACCAAAGAACTCGAGGCATTATCTAAAATCGGGGACTTTGCCAATTTTTACGAGAAATTCAAAAAAGGCGTAAAATATCTCTGTGATCACGAATTAGATACCGAGCAATTAAAGATCGAAATCGAACGTTTAGCCCAGCTTCTTGTGGTATCGGCCCTTTCTGCTTTACAAAATCCCCAGATGAAAAATGAATTGAAACAATTTCTGGGAGTTTCGGAATCGAAAGAGTCGGTAAATTTGGAGGAAACCTCTGAAAAAATTGAAGAAACCAGTCAAATTGACTCCACTTTGGCAACCCAAGAAGAAATGAACGAGGACACCAATATAGATGCCACGGAAGTTAATCAGCAAGTGGACAATCTACAAAAACAAAGTACTATTAAAGAAATGCCAAAAAGTGGCGATGAAATACATGAGCCACCTTCAGCGGCGAATCTTGAGTCTGAATCTGGAGCAGCTCTGGAAAGCCCCGCTGATTTTGAGGAATTGCAAAAGGACCGTCTTTATTTCAACTCCGGCAGGGACGCCGGCCTCGAAACCAGATCGGACAAAGATTCTACCAAAGAAGGTGGCTCAATTTTTTTGTCAGACTCCTCCCTGCCTTCTCAACCTACCACTGAAATCGAACTCGACGATACTTTTCAACAGGAAATTAAAGATTGTTTGAAAAATATAAAAAATAATCTACAAAAGGTAAATCGCGCCAGTCTCAAAGAGTGCCGCAATTCTTTCGAAACCTTAAAAACCACGGCAATGATTCATGGATTTGAAAACATCGAAAGTTTGGCTGCCAAGGCAGAGAACTTTATTTCAATTAATTTAAAAAACGCAAGCACCGATTTGTTTGCCGTTGCCGAACTGCTGAAGGAAGTCACCGAGCTAATCGAAACCATGGGTCAGAACGAAACCAGACCGGAGACAGAGGAAGCCATCAAAAATTTAATCGAAAAATTATCACACCCCATCTTCAAACCAAAAAAGGAAGAAAGGATCCGGGAGCAAGAACAGGCACCTGAAAATAGTAATTTGCAAATCGACGACAATGGCGACCAACCAAACACTTTGACCGATTTCAAGATACC
>CAZMEG010000101.1:0-9361 GCA_964565205.1 uncultured Cytophagia bacterium | reverse complement strand
GGGGAGTGTTTTCAATCGGGAATAGATGCAGACGCTCTCGCCCTAATTTTTCAATTTCAGTAAGGATATGTTCTAACGCTGTCACCAGATTTTTTATGTCCAAATTCAAACATGTGGGTTGAAAAGGCTTAAGTTTCCAGAGGGCGTTGTGTAGATGTTTTTGAGTACCATGATATATGTTCCGATTTAACTGATGAAATCCAGCAGACATTTGAATTAAACCCTGAAAAAAGATGCGACTTTCTTCTTTATGACGACGCCAGATCTCTTCCCACGCTTCATGGGCCTCCCAGAATTTTTTATGATTAAAAAGTTCGATCCCCCGATAAAAGTCCTGCCAATCCTGTTTCGTTAATTGAGGTTCTTTAAGATTGGTGAAATTTACAGCTCGCTTGCGCTTTTCAATGGGAGCCATAGCATTTCACCGTATTAATTTTAAAGTAAAGAGTTAAGAATGTTTAAAATAAGTCATCCCCATGGCTTCTCGCATGAGTCGTACGGTTTCACGGCCTTCACGAGTCACCACTTCGGTGCCATGATGAATGATGTCATCTACCAGATGGGGCTTGTCCATATATTTTTGACGACGCTCACGAATTGGTTCAAGAAACTCATTGAGGGCACGGATTAAGCGCTTTTTTACCTCTACATCCCCCACACGACCCTTGCGATAGCGTTCTTTTAGTTCTTCTACTTCTTCTTTATTACTATTAAAAGCATCGTGGTAAATGAAAACGGGGTTGCCTTCCACATGGCCCGGATCGGTAGGATGTATTCGCGTGGGATCGGTGTACATTTTCATTACCTTCTGTGCGATGGTTTCGGGATTATCTGAAAGGAAGATGGCATTATTAAGGCTCTTACTCATCTTGGCTTTGCCGTCGATCCCAACCAGTGTGGCTACCTCCCCGATGAGCGCTTCAGGTTCCGGGAAGACTTTACCATATAATTGATTGAATCGCCGGGCAATCTCTCGGCACAGTTCAACATGCGATTCCTGATCTTTCCCTACCGGCACCAGATCAGCGCGCACGATTAAAATATCCGCTGCCTGCAAAACCGGGTAAGTTAATAATCCGGCCGAAGGATTTTCAATATGTTGATCTGCCATGACTTCTTTCAGGGTGGGGATACGCTGTAATCTTGGTACAGTCACAAGCATATTGAAAATTAAATATATTTCAGTGACTTCGGGCACCAGGGATTGCACATAGATAGTGGTTTTTTCGGGGTCAATACCCACACTGAGGTAATCCAGCACTATTTCGCGGGTATTTTGCGCCACCTCCTCGATATCTTTTTTATTACAGCGCGTGGTGAGCATGTGGTAATCCGCTACCAGTAGAAACACCTCGTATTCATCTTGCAGCCGCACCCGGTTTACCAGGGTGCCAACATAATGCCCCAGATGTAATTTTCCTGTAGGTCGGTCACCGGTTAATATACGTTTTTTCTTGCGCTGAACAACTTCTGCCATGTAGGACTCCTCCTTTTTTCAAAAAATATAAAATTTTAAATTTAAAAACAATAGATTCGTCTCATGCGATTTGTAAAGCTACTCATTTCGTTCCGGCCATAGCCTTGGAAAAAATCTTGGCGTACGTTTTGCATATTCAAGGTAAGCTTCACCAAATTCATCGACTAATTGTTTTTCCTCCTGTTTGGCCAGCCAGACATAGGCGGCAATTAAGATGGGCCACAAAATCAGGGTAATAACCGAGGGCCAGTGTAGAATCCAGCCCAGAGTAAAAAGAAAAATACCAGTATACTGGGGATGGCGAAAAAATCTGTAAATCCCCCCGGTAACTAACGCTCGAGCACGATGAATTTGCCGCCAGCCAAGTGCTATGAGCAAAACTCCAGTGATGCTGAGCCATGTGCCTATTACAGGCCCAGTATGTCCGAGAATGTGCCAGGCCCAATTACGCAATGAGGGAACTTTGATCAGGGGCGAAAGCAGAAAGATCAGTAGAGGCCAACCAAACATTTCGGTCATCAAGGCGATGACAAAAGCCACAAAAGCCCCCCTGGATTGCCACGTACCTCTGGTGGACTTTCGATAAGGGAAAAGTGCCAGAAAGGCTAAGACAATCAGTATATTAAGAAGAATCAATCCTTTTTGTCCAAAATGGTTACGCAACCAGATAATGGTCACTGGTGGCCCTTTGTGTGGCACCAGTTCCACTCCATAAATGATGATGAAAAAAATTACCGCTGCTACACCAGACCAGGATAGTAATTTTTTTGACATAGAAACCTCTTGGTAGTTAAAGATTTGGATTTTTGCTCTCGAAATGTTTAATTTGATTTTATTTTTTCTACTTCCACGGAGGCCCGATATCCGAGCTTTGCCAGCATTTTATCACAATCTTCCCAGGTTAAACCGAACGCCTCTACATCAGCCAAACCAATCTGTGATAAAACATCACGAATTACTTCAAAATGTGTTTCTTCTAAATCGGCTTCCATGATGGCATCTTCGGCCCAGTTAACCAAATCTTTTAAAGTGATTTTATGATTTAAATAATTAACAATTTTTTCAACTACATCATTTTTTGTGATTATCATCTTTTCTTACTTCTTCTTTTTTACACTAATATGACCTTTGTCTTCGGGATATTTTTCATGGATTTCTACTAATTCTCCGTCTGCGTTGTAAATTTCTTGATAAAATCGCATTGTTTTTTCGTTTTTATCAACTTCCTTTACATATCTTGCTTTCCAGCCTTTTTTACCCGAGACTTCCAAATAATAACGTCTTCCTCCATCAGGAAGTTCTTCCCAATTACCAAATTTTTTTTCATTTTGTCGACGTTTGTTTGAATCCATTTAAAAACAGGTTATCAAAACTTTGCTAAAACATGCCGCCGTCCTTGATTCACCTTTTTCAAATACTCCAGTAACGGCTGATAATATTCCAGCATGGCACGGGCACTTAAATCTTCTCCGGTAGCTTCACGTAACACCTCTCGCCAATCACGTGTGGCTCCCACGCGCATAATTTTTTTCAAAAAATCTCCCACCTTTTTATTGCCATAATAGTTACAATTTCTTGGGTCCTGTTTCAAAATTTTTCGGGCTATATAATCGTGTAATTGAAACTTGATCACGCAGGAGATAGCATAATCATAGTATTGGGCCGGATCATTATTGATATGGGTTTTGCTTGCCGCATCACAGTATTCTTCTCCACGGGGAGAAGGTGGAACTATCCCCTGAAATTTTTCCACATACTCCCACCAGCGCTGGTTGAATTGGTCTTTGGGTAATTCTTCCTCATAAAGGTCGTGTTCGAAATGGCTCATGGTACCAGCAGCAAATGGAATAAAGACCACCGAACTACTGGATAGAGCATCATTCAACAACCATTGAATTTGATCGATTTCCATATCTTTGGGCATCAGACCAATCTCTTCCAGATAAGGACGCTGGGAAGAGGCAATGGCCATTAAATCTCCGATGGCTTCATGAAATCCTCGATTGGCACCTCTGCGCAAAAGTAAAGGAATTTCGGGTCGTGAATATTCCATAAAATAATAAATATGTCCCAGTTCATGATGAGCCGTTCGGAACCAGCGGTTGTTGGGCTCCACACTCATGAGGGAGCGGTAATCATCGGCAAGATTCATATGCCAGGCTGAGGCATGATTGTTCTTTTTTCTTTTAGAACCAGCCGGCACCGGGTACAGATCGGAGCGTTCCCAGAAATTTTGATTTAAGGGTGGGAACCCGAGACTCACATAAAATTTTTCCGCCTGTTTAACTATCCACTGGGCGGTTTTACCCTTGTACAGATGGTCCAGATTGACCGCTTCCACAATGCCCGGCCAGTTTTGACCCCAGCGATTGGGTAACCAGTGGGCCGGCAGTTTTTCCGGTACCGGCTGATTATACCGTTTGGCCAGTTCATAACGAACATAGGTATGAATTTCCGAATACAATGGCCGCAACTCTTCCATAAATTGTTGCATCAAATCCATCATTTCCTGAACCGACATACCGTATTCGGAGACTTCCAGATCAAAGTAAGAATGGTAACCCATTTCACGCGCCACTCGATTGCGCAGAGATTGGAGATTGGCCAGACCGTCCTTCAAGATTTTTCCTACTTCTTTACTGGCCTCCCAGGCGGCCAGGCGCTCCTTTAAATCCCTGGATTCCACAAGAATTTGGTCAATCTGGTTGGCGGTAACAATTTTAGCTTTTCCTCGTTTATCACGCATGACAAAGTCAAAGCCATAAAGTAGACTGTTCTGTTTGGTCTCCGCCTCAATGAGTTTTTCCACTACATCCGGGATGGTTCCCGGTCGATGGGCGGCCATGTGCAGGATCTGTTTGAGTTGCAGGACTTGTAGTTTGTCCAGTTGGTCTTTTTTCTCAAGCAGACTTCTGACTTTCTCGATGATTTCCTTGCTACCTACATATTCGGCCAGCGCTTTTTCAGCAGCTACGCTTAAGCTGTCATGTTCTTCACTGATATCTGTATTGGCCAGCCAGGCCGCCTTGTACGATTCATAGTAAAGCTTCTGGAATTTTGGATTGAACTCGGCTAAGAAAGTCTCGGCTTCCTTTTGAACGGCATTGGGTCCGCAGGCCATAAAAAGTGACAGGAACATCATAAAAACGATCCACAAATTGTGAATTTTCATACGATTCCTCCAATAAGCTTTATTTAATTTTGGGACTTATGATGATGGGCTATTTAACTATTTTTTAGTTAAAATTCAAGCAATTATTGATTTAATTTAAAATTAATAGCTTGATTTGCCCGAAATTATTACTTACTTTGAAATCAAATAATTGTAAAATTTTAGGAGTGAAAATGGATTCAAATCATGGGTACATAAAAATCGCGGCTGCTCAACTGGCGCCTGTTTTTCTTAATAGGAAACAAACCGTGGAGAAGGCATGCGATTTCATCGCGCAGGCCGGTCGCGAAAAGGCTAAACTGGTAGTGTTCCCCGAAGTCTTCATTTCTGGTTATCCTGACTGGGTTTGGGTAGTCCCGAATTACAAAAAGGCCCTGCTGGATGAATTATATTTCCAGTTAATTGAAAACGCTGTGGTCATACCGGATGAGGCCACCGATCAATTGTGTAAGACTGCCAGGGCCGCCAAAGTTCACGTCATCATTGGTCTGCACGAAAGGAATTCTGAAGCCAGTAATTCCAGTCTTTTTAATACCATTCTTTTCATTGATTCGGAAGGAAATATTCTTGGCAAACATCGAAAACTCATTCCTACCGGTGGCGAACGTTTAATCTGGGCTCAGGGAGATGGTAATACCCTGGGGGTATTTGAGACAGATATAGGTAAAGTTGGTGGACTAATTTGCTGGGAAAATTACATGCCACTGGCGAGATATGCCATGTACGCCTTGGGCACGCAAATCTATGCAGCACCTACCTGGGATTCCAGTGAAACCTGGTTATTAAGCTTACAGCATATTGCCCGTGAAGGCGGAATGTTTGTGATTGGCTGTTGCAGCGCTATTCATGTTAATCAGATTCCAAATACCTATGAATTCAAAAAATATTATCCCGAAGGGAAAGAATGGATCAATCCTGGTCATAGCTGTATCATAGGCCCCAATGGCAAATTTCTGGCTGAGCCGCTAAAAATGGAAGAAGGGTTAATATTTGCAGATCTGGATTTCAAACAAATTTATGCCTCTAAACGACTTTTTGATGTGGCAGGACATTATGCCCGTCCGGACGTGTTTAAATTTGCTGTGAATCAAAATTCTGAATAAAACAGATTTAAAAATTGATATCAGCGAGGCCAGCCATGGCCTTCTTCACTTTTCTTGTTTTTATTACTCTAATATTTAACCTGGGAATTTCTACAAGGCAATCTCAATCTCAAACGTCTTTTCTTTATAAGTTGAGTCCTTCTATTCTATATGCTACTTATTTAGGGGGCTCTTTTGAAGAATTTTCCTGGGCGGTTACCATGGATTCTCGGGGAAATATGATTATGGGTGGCCTCACCTATTCTCCTGATTTCCCCACTTTTCATGCTTATGATGCCTTTTTAGACGGGGGGAACGATTGGTTTGTGAGCAAACTCGATTCTACTGGTGAGCAACTAATTTTCTCTACTTATCTCGGCGGCCTATTAGATCGCACCAATCACGAACAGGTCACGGGCATTGCTGTAGATTCTGAAGGGAACATCTGTCTGGCCGGCCAGGCCGCTTCAGAAGGATTTCCGGTGAAAGGGGCCCTGCAAAATAGTTTTTCTGGGGGCATTCTGGACGCTTATGTGGCTAAATTAAAACCGGACGGATCCGATTTCATTTTTGCTACTTATCTGGGTGGAAGCGGAATAGATTTAGCCGTAGGTATTGGACTGGACGCTGAAAATAATATTTATATTACCGGACTGACTACCTCCAGGGATTTTCCTATTGTAAACGCCTCACAACCCGATCATGGAGGAGGTACTTACTTGGGCGGGATGGATGCTTTTGTTACCAAAATCAAATCCGATGGCAGCCGGATTTTATATTCTACTTATTTAGGTGGAAGCGGTCATGAAATTGGCATGGGCATTGCCGTAGATGAACAGGGCAATGCTTATGTCACCGGTAGTACCGGCTCTACAGATTTTCCGCTGAGAAATGCGTTACAGGCCCATCATGCCGGTGGAAAAAATATGGATGATCTGCTTTCCGATGCCTTTGTGGTTAAATTCAATCCTTCCGGGCAAATCATCTATTCCACTTACCTGGGTGGGTCTGGAGCTGAACATTTTGATATTTTCAGCTATACAGCTCGCATCAGTGTCGATAGGGATGGAGAAGTTTACATTACCGGGGATACCAATTCACCCGATTTCCCTACCTTCCATGCCATTCAACCGGAGTTTGGTGGTGGCGATCTGGATGCCTATGTGACAAAAATCAGCGCCGAGGGTAACGAATTGATTTACTCCACCTATCTGGGCGGGAGAAAAAGCGATCGAGGACGTGCCATAGTTTGCCATCCCGACGGTGGTTATGCTTTTGTTTCCGGCCTGACTTTTTCAGACGATTTTCCCCTCAAAGAGGCCCTTCAGCAATATGGAGGGGATGCCGACGCCTTTATTACGGCATTGACTCCGGATGGCTCTGAGTTTTTATTTTCAACTTACCTGGGTGGACTGGCCTTCGAAAACGCTCTGGGTATGTCTTTGGATTTTGAGAATCGGCTGTTAATCACCGGAATTACTCAATCTTTTGATTTTCCAATAACCGAAAACGCCTTACAAAAATCACAAGCTGGAATTATCGATGCCTTTCTGGTTAAAATGGCCCTAAATTTGCCAACCAAGGTTCAAACTCATGAGGGCACCCGAGCCCACTCAATAGTTTTATATACTAATTCTCCTAATCCTTTCAACCATCGTACCACCATTCACTTTTACCTTCCACGCTATGAATATGTAACATTAACCGTTTATGATATTCGGGGGAAAGCCATTGGTCAACCTCTGAAAAAATATATGAAACCAGGATACCACAAAGCAATATTCGATGCTAACGGATTACCTTCCGGTGTTTATTTCTACAAATTAAAAGCTGGTACAGAAACACTTTCAAGAAAAATGCTGCTATTAAAATAGGGCTGGAACCCTTTCCAACACTCCAGCCATCCCGTACTCCATTTATTTATTGTGAACAACCGTTATTCTGGTAAAGAAAATGCTGGACTTCCTCCGGGTCGCCACATTGGCATGAATGGTTATTTTTTATAAATTACCCCCTCCTTCATCACGAAAGTCACGTGTTGTAAAACTGTGATGTCGTCTAAAGGATTCCCATCCACAGCGATTACATCAGCAATTTTACCTTTTTCAATGGTGCCCAGACGGTCTTCTACACCGAGAAGTTGGGCAGCCACCAGCGTGGCTGCTTGTATGGCTTTCATGGGAGGCATACCGGCTTCAACCATGTATTGGAATTCGCGGGCGTTTTCACCGTGAGGGGAAACACCAGAATCTGTGCCAAAGGCAATTTTTACCCCGGCCTTATAGGCTTTACGAAAGGTATCCATAATCTGGGGACCTATGGCGGCAGCCTTTGGACGTACCAGCGCCGGGAAGAAACCCTCAATCTTTGCTTTTTCAGCTACCGTTACGCCTGCAAGAATGGTGGGCACATAAAATGTGCCGTGCTTTTTCATCAATTCTATGACCTCATCATCCATGAAGGTGCCGTGCTCAATAGATCGTACTCCTGCACGAATAGCCCGTTTCATGCCCTCGGCACCGTGAGCATGTGCAGCGACGTACATACCGTAATCACGGGCCGTTTCCACAATGGCCTGGATTTCCTCCTCGGTGAACTGGGGATTTAAACCGCTTTTTGCCAGACTCAATACTCCACCTGTGGCTGTAATTTTAATCCAATCTGCACCATTTTTGTAGCGCTGGCGCACTGCTTTACGGGCAGCATCTACCCCATTCACTACTCCATCTTTGGGACCAGGATCGCCCATGAATTCATGATTTAATCCATTGGTTGGATCGGCGTGTCCGCCTGTGGTGGCCAAAGCTTTGCCCGCACTAAAAATTCGTGGACCTACCACATATCCCTTTTTAATGGCATTCCGCAATGCGGTATTAATGACCCCGCCCAGGTCGCGTACCGTAGTGAATCCTGCCATAAGTGTTTTCCTGGCATACGGTACCGAACGATAAGCGTAATCTTCTGGATTCATGAAAAAGCGCTCGGTGTAGCTTTTTGGGGATAACTCCCCTGATAAATGTACATGCATATCCATAAGACCGGGCAGGACGGTTTTACTGCTAAGATCGATAACCGTATCCTTTTCTTCGCCCTTTATGTACCCGTTGCGAATATCTGAAATTTTTCCATTTGCAATGATCACGGAGACCTTAGACCTAACCTGTTGAGATCGGCCATCAATGAGCTTACCACAGTGTAAGATAATATTTTGAGCCGTTAAAAAACCAGGTAGTAGAATTAAATAGAATAGCATAATAATAAATCGTGACATGATTCTCCCTCCTAATTTGATTGGTTTGTTAACGGGTTTAAAAGCTGAATTGCTTACTTATTTCGGAATTCTTTAATTGAAGGTATGCAACCCGATGGTTAAGTATTCGATTCTTTTGATTCGTCACTCTTTTTAAATTTCAATTCCTGCCAGTTTTCTACAGGCACGTACGGGCATTCATACTCGATCTGACATTTTTTACACACCAATCGCACCATATCCAGGCCCCCAATTTCAATGTGATTTTCTTTAATGAAATGATGTAATTTTTGTAAATGTTCACATAACATGATATGTATCCTTCTTAATTAAGTATATAAAAATATAGAGAAGAGTTTGGGGAATGTCAAGGGAGAGTT